>JACQUS010000313.1 GCA_016210125.1 Chloroflexota bacterium
GCACGCGCGGCCCGGCGCACGCCGCTCCGGCGCCGATCTACCCGGCGCGGCAGCCGGGTGCGCGGCCCTACAATCGCGCCGCGCTGTTCAGCGAGCTGAACCGCAACAAGCGCGGCCTGGCGCTCGACCTGCGCCGGCCGGCCGCGGTGGCGCTGCTGCGCGACCTCGCGGCCCGCGCCGACGTGCTCGTCGAGAGCTTCAGTCCGCGCGTCCTGCCGAGCTGGGGGCTGGATGACACCGCCCTCGCGCGCCTTAACCCGCGCTTGGTCGTCGTGCACATGCCGGCCTTCGGCTCGTGCGGCCCATACCGCGACGCCGTGGCCCTCGGCAGCGGCCTCGACCTAATGACCGGCCTGGCCGGCGTCACTGGGCAGCCGGGGCCGCCGCTGCTGGCCGGCGTGGCCCTCCCCGACCCGGTCGCCGGGGCCACCGCGGCCCTGGCGACACTGGCCGCGCTGCGCTGGCGCGAGCGCAGCGGCCACGGCCTGCGCGTCGAGGTCGCGCAGTGGGAGGCGGCCCTCCAGCTCGTCGGCCCGTGGCTGATCGCCGGCGTCCCCGCGCCACGGTCGCCGGCCGATCTCGACCCGCCGGCCGCGCCACGCGGGGTCTACCCGTGCCGTGGCCGCGACACGTGGCTGGCGCTGGCGGTTCAGAGCGTCAGCGAATGGGCGTCGCTCTGCGCGGCCCTCGGCGCGCCGGACCTCGCGGCCGACCCGCGCTTCGCCAGCGCCGCCGACCGCGCGCAGCACGGGGCGGCGCTCGAGGTGGCGCTCGCCGCGCGCACGCGGCTGTGCAACCGCTTCGCGCTCGCCGCCAAGCTCCAGCGGGCCGGCGTCGCCGCCGGCGTCGTCCGCCGGCCGGCCGACGTGGCGCGCGACGCGCAGCTCGACGCGCGCGGCTTCTTTTTAGAGATCAGCCACCGGGAGGCCGGGACGCACCGCTACCCCGGCGTGCCCTGGCGCTGCGACGTGTGGCCGGCACCGCCGCGCGCCCCGGCGCCGTGCTTCGGCGCGCACAATGCCGCCGTCCTGCGCGACTGGCTCGGCCTGGATGCGGCCGACGTGGCGCGCCTCTTGGCGGACGGCGCTCTGGCCGCCGCGCCGCGGGTGTGAGCCAGGCCCCGTCCGCGTGCTCGGCTGGCTCGACGTGGTATCATCAAGCGGGCACGTCGCCGGCCGCGCTCGGGCGCGGAGGGCAGCCGCGGGTGGAAGCGGCTGCACACACGATGATGGGGCCGCGAGCCCAAGGCGACGTGATCGAGCGGGCCGTTAGCTCAGCATGGTAGAGCAGCCGGCTTTTAACCGGAGTGTCGGGGGTTCGAATCCCTCACGGCCCACCGCGCGCTGCGCGGACGGCTGAAGCTGCTAGCCGCCGGCCGAGAGCGGGTGGCGCGCGCCGGCCGCGGCATCCGCGAGCACGACGGTCGCCCGCGCTAGACCAGTAGCCAGCTCCTGCTCCGTGGCCACTAGCGGCGGGAGCAAACCCAGGACGTTGCCGTAGTGCCCGGCGCGGTAGACGAGCGCCCCGCCCTCGAAGCAGCGGCTCTGGAGCGTCTTGGCCAGCTCCGGCGCCGGCCGCGTCGTGCCGGGCTCGACGATCTCGATGCCCCACATAGCGCCGACGCCGCGCACCTCGCCGACGAAGGGCAGCCCGGCGATCTGCTGGCTCCAGGCGCGGATCTGGTCCTCGGTGCGTCGCACGTTGCCGAGAATGTCCTGTTGGACCAGGAAGTCGACGCTGGCGACGGCCGCGGCGCAGGCGATGGGGTTGCCCTCGAAGGTCGAGGACTGCGTGCCGCCGGGCCAGGCAGTCATGACCGCCTCGGTGCCGACGATGCCGGCCACCGGCAGCGTGCCACTCAGGCCCTTGGAAACGATCATGACGTCCGGCGTGACGCCTTCCCGCTGGCAGCCGAACCAGGCGCCGGTCCGGCCGAAGCCGCAGAAGATCTCGTCGGACACGAGCAGCAGCCCGAAACGGTCGCACAGCGCGCGCAGACCGCGGAGGAAGCCGGCCGGCGGGACGACCATGCCGCCCACACCCTGCACCGGCTCGACGAAGATCGCCGCCACGGGAGCGAGCCCCGATGCCGGGTTGTCCAGGGCCTGCTCCAGATAGGCCAAAGTCAGGCGCAGGATGTCTTCCTCGCGCTCCTTCGGCAGGCCGAACGGATTACGGTAGGGATAGGGATAGGCGAAGTGGTGCGCGCCGATGTTGACCGGGTAGAACGGGTCGCGGTACGAGCGGAAGCCGGTGAGGGCCAGCGCGCCCATCGGTCGCCCGTGGTAGCCGCCCCAGAAAGCGATGACGTTCTGCCGCCCGGTCGCGTAGCGCACGGCCTTGAGCGCGACCTCGACGGCCTCGCCGCCCGTGGAGGCCAGGTGCACGCGGGTCAGGCTGGGTGGGGCCAGCGACACGATGCGTTCGATGACGCGGGCCTTCTGCGGCGAGGGCACCAGCGTGCCCGTGTGGAACACGCCGGTGGCGAGCTGTGCCTCGATGGCCTGACGGATGGCCTGGTTGCCGTGGCCGGCGTTGCTCACCGCCGAGCCGGACGTGAAGTCGATGTAGTCCACGCCGCGCTCGTCCCAGAGCGTGGCCCCCTCGCCGCGGGCCCACAGCGGCGGAGTCTCCAGCACTCCGAACTCACGCGCCGCGCGCGAGCTATGCCGGCGCAGAACCTCCAACGGGTCAGACATATCTCCTCCCATATCGCCTCTCGGCAGCGCCTCTCGGCCGGGGCGCCGCCGAGAGCACGCGCGACGCTGCGGCTGCGCAGGAGCATAGGGTCGGGTCGGGGCAGTGTCAAGCTTGCAGGCTCCGCGGCGCGTGGTCTTTAATGCGACGGTCGCAGCTTGCCAGGCTCATTCCGTCTCACCTTGCAGATGGCGGGATGCGTACGGGCGCTCCTTGGGATCAGCCCGTACGGGTGCGGAAAAGCGGTATGAGTTGGTCGTCGCCCCAAGGGGCGAGCACCGCGGGACGAAAAGGGGAATCCAAAGGGGGCGAAGCCCCCTTTGGGATCCTTTTTGGGGGTGGGGTGGGGAACCCTGCCAGGGCCATCAAAGTTAGAACTGCAGCGCGGGAGAGAGGCGATGCGTTACATCTTGCTCGGCACCGGCGGACCGCGCCTTAGCCAGCGCCGCCGCGGCACGGCCCACGTCGTGCTCTTCGACGACGAAGGGCTAATGATCGACTGCGGCCCGGGTACGACCTATCGCCTCCACGAGGCCGGCGTCGCGGCCGACAGCATCCGCTATCTCTTCCTCACGCACCACCACTACGACCACATCGCCGACTATGGCCACTTCGCGCTCACGCGCTGGGACCACACGTCGCAGCCTTCGCCGCTGGACGTCTTCGGCCCACCGAACACCGCGCGCATCACCGATCTGCTGTTCGGTACGGACGGCGTGTACCACGGCGACATTCTGGCGCGCACCGAGCATCCGATGAGCCAGGGCATCTTCGCCATCCGCGGGGGCAAGCTGCCGCGTCCGATGCCCGAGGTGTGGGCGCACGACGTGGCGCAGGGGCTGGTCTTTGAGACCGCGCGGTGGCGCATGCTGGCCGGTCCGGCACGCCACGCCGAGCCGTTCCTCGTCTGCTACTCCTATCGCCTGGAGACGCCGGAGCGCACGGTCGTCTTCTCCGGCGACTGCGGCGACTATGCGCCTTTGGCCGCGTTCGCGCGCGGCGCCGATACGCTCATTCACATGTGCACCTGGCCGGACGACGTGCTGGAGCGCTACGGCATGCGCGACTACGCCGGCGGCCCCGGCGCGGCTGGGCAGGCCGCCGCGGCGGCCGGCGTACGCAAGCTCGTGCTGACGCACGCGCACGCGCCGGCCTGGGACACGCCGGAGGGCATGGCCGAGGCGGTCGCCCAGGCGGCGCGCCACTTCGGCGGGGAGATCGTCTTCGCCCAGGACCTGGCCGAGATCTAGGCGCTTGACAGTCGCCGCACCGCCGGTACAATCGTCCCAACCAGGAGGGCGGCCTTGTCGACCCCCTACGTCGAGCTGCTCTCGCCCGCGGGCGTCGCCGAGAGCGCCGAGGTGCCGCTGGCGGCGCGCGTCCCGACGCTCCGGGGGCGGGTCGTCGGCTTGCTCGACAACTCCAAATCGGGCGGCCAGCCTTTCTTCGACCGGCTGGAGGAGCTGCTGCGGGCCGAGCAGGGCGTGGCCGCCGTCGTGCGCCGCGCCAAGCTCGCGGCGGCGCTCCCGGCGCCGGACGACATGCTCGAGGCGCTGGCCCGCGGGTGTGATCTGGTCGTCAACGGCATCGCCGATTGAGGCTCATGCACGTCGTGGAGTGTCCACGACAGCGTCGAGCTCGAGAAGCGCGGCATCCCCACGGTGACGGTGACGACCGAGGAGTTCCGCGTGCTCTACGGCGTGGTCTCGTCCAGCCTCGGCCAGCCCGCGCTGCCGACGGTGTTCATCGGCCACCCCATCGTCAGCGTGCCGCACGAGGAGATGCGCGCCCGCGCCGAGCGTGCCCTGCCGGCTATCGTCGCCCTGGCGACGGACCCGTCTGAGCGCCTGCGCGCCGAGCCGACCGTTCGCCGCGGTGTCCGGGCCTGAGGCGCGAGGCCCAGGCGTGGACACGATCCACGTGCCGCCGGAGCTGGCCGAGCGCGTCGCCGTGCCCGATACGCTCGAAGCCGCGTACGAGCGCTTCTACGACGAGGGCTGGACCGACGGGCTGCCGATCGTCCCGCCGACCGAGGAGCGCGTCGCGCGGATGCTGGCCTGCACCGACCTCGACGCGGCACACGCGCTCGGCGCGATGCCGCCACGCTGGGGCCAGGCGACGATCGCCAAGCTGGCGGTCAACGCGGTCATGGCCGGCTGCAGGCCGGAGTACTTCCCGGTCGTGGTCACGGCGGTCCGCGCGATGCTGGAGCGGCGCTTCAACCTCTACGGCATCCAGGGTACCACGAATCCGGCGACGCCGATCGTGATCCTCAACGGGCCTGTCGCCCGCGAGCTGGACGTGAACGCCGGCGGCAACCTCTTTGGGCCGGGCTGGCGGGCCAATGCCACCATCGGCCGCGCCATCCGGCTTATCATGACCACGATCGGCGGTGGCATCCCCCAGCAGGGCGATAAATCCACGCTCGGCAGCCCGGCCAAGTACACCTGCTGCTTCGCCGAAAACGAGGAGCAGAGCCCCTGGGAGCCGCTGCACGTCGAGCGCGGCTTCGCCGCCGAGACGAGCACGGTCACGGTCTTCGGCGGGGCCGCGCCCGTGAACATCATCGAGAAGAGCAAGACGGCCGCCGAGATGCTGCGCACCCTGGCCCAGGCGATGGCCGCCGTAGGCTCCAACAACATGTTCATGAGCCACGAGGCCATGCTGGTCCTAGGCCCGGAGCACGCGGCCATCGCCGCGCGCGAGGGCCTGAGCAAGCACGACGTGCGCCGGCTGCTCTTCGAGCACGCGCGCATCCCCGTCGAGCAGATCACCAAGGGCAACGCGGACATCCTGGCCGCCTGGCGCGCCCCTCTGATCGACGACCGCGAGGGTCGGAAGACGCTGCGCATCGTCGAGCGGCCCGAGGATATCGTCGTCGTGGTCGCCGGCGGGGCCGGCAATCACTCGGCCTCGGTGCCGGGCTGGTATACGCGCTCGGTGACCCTGCCAATCACGCGCGCAGACGGCACGCCCGTGCGTGCGATCGCCGAGCTGTGGCGCACCTAGCACCGCTTTCCGGCCGGCATGCCATCGTCGGCGGCGAAGACAAGCGTGGCCCCTTCTGGGCGCTCAGGAGGGTCGGCCCCTGCTGGGCGAGCTCGCCACTAGGCCCGACCGGGGCATCGCTGGGCGAGGACGAGCATCGGCCTGGCCGGCGCTGCCGTCTGCCTGTTGTCCCCCTCTCAGCGAGCGGAGAGGGGGAAGGGGGCAAGGCGAAGAGGTGCGCGATCGGGCAAGCCGGGCGAACGCGCTATTCTTCAACCGGAACAGTGGGACGACGACAGGATGGCCAGCGGAGGTGCAGCGATGATCGACGTGCGGACGGTGGCGGTCGTCAACCCGATGGCCGAGGACGTGGTCGAGCGCTCGCCGCTGGCGCCGCGACTACGGACCCTCGCGGGCGCGCGCGTCGGGCTGATCGACAACTCGAAGCGCAACTCTGGCCCGTTCCTCCGGGCGCTCGACGCGCTTCTGCGGGAGCGCCACGGGGTCGCCGCGTGTGAGCACTACCGCAAAAGCAACCAGAGCGTGCCGGCGTCGCCCGACGTGCTCCAGGCCCTCGCCGCGTCGTGCGACGCCGTGGTCCACGCGGTGGCCGATTGAGGCTCCTGCGTCACGTGGGGTCTCCACGACAGCATCGACATCGAGCGGCGAGGCCGGCCGGCGGTGA
>JACQUS010000317.1 GCA_016210125.1 Chloroflexota bacterium
CGCGACCTATCATCATGAGGCTTCGCACCTCCCAATCGGATGGGGCTTCGCCCCTCCCAACCGGCCGGCGGAGCGCCGCTCATGCTCGAAGCGCGAAAGGAGGCACCATGAGTCGTGTCACTGTCCGCGTTAACGGCATCGCCCATGCGCACGACGTCGAGCCACGGCTGCTTCTCGTACACTACCTCCGCGACGTGCTCGGCCTGACAGGCACGCACGTCGGCTGCGACACCAGCCAGTGCGGCGCGTGCACCGTGCTGCTTGACGGCCAGGCGGTCAAGTCCTGCACGCTGTTCGCCGTGCAAGCCGACGGGACGGACATCCTGACGATCGAGGGCCTCGCGCGCGACGGCCAGCTCCATCCCATTCAGGAAGGATTCTGGGAGGAGCACGGCCTGCAGTGCGGCTACTGCACGCCCGGCATGATCCTCGCCGCCTACTACCTGCTGCAAGAGAACCCCAACCCGTCCGAAGACGAGATACGCCGCGGCATCCAGGGTAACCTCTGCCGCTGCACTGGGTACCACAACATCGTCAAGGCCATCCAGTACGCGGCGCGGAAGATGGCGAGCGGCGCCGCCGCGCCGGCGCACTAGGAGCTGGGGAGGGCGATGATGGCAGTCACCAAGATCATTGGCGCCGCGGTCAAGCGCAAGGAAGACCCACGCTTCATCACCGGCACGGGCCAGTACACCGACGACGTGCGCGTGGCCGGCACGCTGCACATGGCCATCCTGCGCAGCCCCCACGCGCACGCCCGCATCCGGCGCATCGACGCGACGCGCGCCCGCCAGCACCCGGGCGTCGTCGGCGTATTCACCGGCCAGGACCTCAAGGCAGGCGGCGTGAACCCCATCCCCGTGGGCTGGCTCCTGCCTGACATCAAGATCGGCCCGCACTTCCCGCTGGCGGTCGACCGTGCGCGCTACGTCGGCGACGGCGTCGCCGCTGTGGTGGCCGACAGCGCCGCCGCGGCGAAGGACGCGGTCGAGCTTGTGGCGGTCGACTACGAGCCGCTCGAGCCAGCGGTCGACCTCGAGCGCGCCATCGAGGCCGGCGCATCGCAGGTCCACGACGAGGCGCCGAACAACGTCGCCTTCGTGTTCAAGGTGGGTGGCGGCGACCTGGACAAGGCGTTCGCCGAGGCCGAAGTCGTCGTCAAGCAGCGCATCCTGAACCAGCGCCTGATCCCTAACGCCATGGAGCCGCGCGCCGCCCTGGCGCAGTACGACGTCGGCAAGGGCGAGCTGACGCTCTGGAACACCAACCAGAACCCGCACATCATCCGCCTGCTGCTGGCGCTGACGCTCGGCTTTCCGGAGCACAAGCTGCGCGTCGTCTCGCCGGACGTCGGCGGCGGCTTCGGCAGCAAGATCTACCTCTACGCCGACGAGGTGGTCGCCTGCTTCGCCTCGATGAAGCTCGGCCGGCCCGTCAAGTGGTTCGAGGAGCGGCGCGAGAACTACGTCGCGACGGTGCACGGCCGCGGCCACGTCACCGACGTCGAGGCGGCGGCGAAGCGCGACGGCACGATCCTCGGCATGCGCGTCAGGACGCTGGCCGACATGGGCGCCTACCTCTCGCCGTTCGCGCCGCTGATCCCGACCTTCCTGTATGTGCCTATGCTCGCCGGTCCGTACACGATGCAGGCCGTGCACGGCGAGGTGCTCGGCGTGTATACCAACACCACGATGGTCGACGCCTACCGCGGTGCCGGGCGGCCGGAGGCGACGTATCTCATCGAGCGAGTCGTCGACCTTGTCGCGCGCGAGGTGGGGCTGGATCCGGCGGAGGTTCGCCGCCGCAATGTCATCCCGCCGTTCACCAACCACCAAACGCCCATCGCCTACATGTACGATAGCGGCAACTACCCCGAGTCGCTGGAGAAGGCCCTGAAGCTCGCCGACTACGATCGGCTGCGCAAGGAGCAGGCCGACCTGCGCCGCCAGGGGCGCTACATCGGCATCGGACTGGCGACGTACGTCGAGGTGACCGGTGCCGCGCCGGCCCAGGTGGCGGCGTCGCTCGGCGCGCAGGCCGGGCTGATCGAGAGCGCCATCGTCCGCGTGCACCCGACCGGCAAGGTGAACGTCTACACCGGGTCGCACTCCCACGGCCAAGGGCACGAGACGACCTTCGCGCAGCTCGTCGCCGGGCAGCTCGGCATCCCGCTCGACGACATCACCGTCGTGCACGGCGACACCGCAGCGATTCCCTGGGGCGCCGGCACCTACGGCAGCCGCAGCCAGCCGGTGGGCGGCGCGGCGATCTACCATGCCACCGAGCGCGTCATCGACAAGGGCAAGAAGATCGCCGCCCACCTGCTGGAAGCGTCAGAGGACGACGTGGTCTTCGAGGCTCCGCAGTACAAGGTGAAGGGCGTGCCCGACAAGGCCGTGACCTTCCAAGACGTGGCCCTCGAGGCCTACTGGCCGCGCCGCATCCCGATGGAGCTGGAGCCCGGCCTGGAGGCCAACGCGTTCTTCAACCCCAGCAACTTCACCTTCCCGGCTGGCACGCACGTCGCCGTCGTCGAGGTCGATGCCGAGACCGGCGACGTGGCCATGCGCAGCTACGTCGCAGTGGACGATGTCGGCCGAGTCATCAACCCGATGATCGTCGACGGCCAGGTTCACGGCGGCATCGCCCAGGGCGCGGCGCAAGCGCTCTGGGAGGAGGCCGTCTACGACGAGCGCGGCCAGCTCGTCAGCGGCTCGATGATGGACTACGCCGTGCCGACGGCCGAGATGCTGCCGCCGTTCCAGGTCGGCCGCATCGAGGTGCCCACCCCGGTCAATCCGCTCGGCGCCAAGGGCGCCGGCGAGACAGGAACGATCGCCTCGACGGCGGCGGTCGCCAACGCGGTGATCGACGCTCTGGCGCCGTTCGGCGTGAAGCACATCGACATGCCGCTGAAGCCCGAGAAGGTCTGGCGCGCGATTCGGCAAGCGCAGACGGCGGGGAGGTAGCACGATGATCCCAGCAGCCTTCGACTACGTCGTCGCGCCGAGTGCCGAGGAGGCCATCGGCCTGCTGGCGCGCTACGGCGACGAGGCGAAGATTCTGGCCGGGGGGCACAGCCTCGTCCCGATGATGAAGCTGCGCCTAGCGAGTCCCAAAGTGCTCATCGACATCGGCCGCATTCCCAACCTGGCCTACATCCGCGAGGAGGGCGGCCAGATCGCCATCGGCGCGCTGACAACGCACCACATGCTGGAGACGTCGGCCCTGCTGCGCCAGCGGCTGACCGCGCTGGCCGAGGCTGCAGCAACCGTCGGCGACGCGCAGGTGCGCAGCCGCGGCACGCTGGGCGGCAGCGTGGCCCACGCCGACCCAGCCGCCGACCTGCCGGCACCAGTCCTGGCGCTGGAGGCCGAGATCGTCGCCCGCGGGCCGAGCGGCCAGCGGAGCATCCGCGCCGACGAGTTCTTCGTCGACCTGTTCACCACCGCGCTCGACGCCAACGAGCTCGTGACCGAGGTGCGCTTCCCGGTCGGCGCGCGTGTCGGCAGCTCGTACCAGAAGTTCGCCAACAAGGCGTCGCACTTCGCCATCGTCGGCGTGGCCGCCGCTGTCGAGCTGGCCGCCAACGGCACGTGCCAGCGCGTCGTCATCGGCGTGACCGGTGCCGGTCCCAAGGCCGTGCGCGCACGCGCCGTCGAGGACGCCCTGCGCGGGCAGGTGCTGAGCGACGACGCGGTACGCGCCGCGGCGGACAAGGCCGGCGACGACGTGCAGCCGCTAGGCGACCTGCACGGTTCGGCGGAGTACCGCCTGCACCTGACGCAGGTGCTCATCCGCCGCGCCGTACGC
>JACQUS010000318.1 GCA_016210125.1 Chloroflexota bacterium
CTTGTGCTCGGCGTCTGGCGCAGCGGCGCACGAGCGACCGTAGACCGGCCGCGGTCGGCGGATGACCTCCTGAGCGAGCGCTTCGCGCGCGGGGAGCTTACGCGGCAGCAGTACCAGGAGGCACTCGTGGACATCCTGAAGGACCGCTACGTCCGGGGCGAGGTTGATCTAGAGGGCTACGAAGCGCACCTCGCGCTCCTGCTCGGGGAGGAGCATCCGCGGCTGGAGGAGGCGCAAGCTCGCGCGCCGCGACGGGAAAGCTCAGGCGAGCACTGACGCGCCCGCCAGCAGGAGGGAAGGACTTTTTGGCGTGCCGCCCAGCACGCCCCGGACGAAATGCCCCCACCCGCAGGAGGAAAGGTCAATGGCGACCGACAGCCTGCAACGTTTCTCGCGAGAGCCAGCGCCGGCGCGCGCGGCGATACCCATCGCGCCGACCTCGGAGCACGCTCCAAGCCGCATCCTCGTAGTGTTCGCGCATTCTGACGACGCCGAGTTCACGAGCGGCGGCAGCATCGCGCGCTGGACCGACGCCGGGGTCAGCGTCGGCTACGTCGTGTGTACCGACGGCAGCAAGGGCGGCGACGCCCTGGAGCTGGACGACGCCACCATGGGCGAGCTACGGGAAGCGGAGCAGCGTGCTGCCGCGGCGATCCTCGGCGTCGAAGAGGTGTTCTTCCTGCGCCACCCTGATGGTGGACTCAGCCAGGTGCAGCACCTCAAGCATGAGCTGGCCGGGATCATCCGCCGCTGGCGGCCCGAGCGCCTGCTCGCCTGGGACCCCTGGCGGCCGTACCAGCTCCACCCCGACCACCGCGCGGCCGGCCTAGCTGCGATAGAGGCCGTTCTCGTCGCCGGGAATCCGCGGCTGTTTCGCGATCTGGCGGCCAAAGGGCTGGCCGCGCACCGTGTGGAAGAGCTGTACCTGTTTGGCACCGACTATCCAGATGTCTGGGTGGACACGAGCGCCACGTTCGAGCGCAAGGTGGCGGCCATCAGCGCCCAC
The DNA here is from genome assembly GCA_016210125.1 of Chloroflexota bacterium. GTDB lineage: Bacteria > Chloroflexota > UBA6077 > FW602-bin22 > JACQUS01 > JACQUS01. The sequence continues at coordinate 1,007 of JACQUS010000318.1, forward strand.
TGTAGCCAGACCAAGCTCCTGACGCGCTGGATCGAGGCGATGCAGCGCTGCAACGCCGCGTATGGCCTGGCGTGCGGCTGCACGTATGCCGAGGCCTTCAAGGTGCTGCGTCCCTTCTGCGAGGCTTGATGCTGAGCGGCCCGGCCCCGTCGGGGCCGTACAGCGCAGCGGTGTGATACCTCTTCTTCCCGAGCTCTTCCTTGTCGAGGCGGCCCCGCGCCATTCCCCAAGGGGTCGGTGCGGAGGGAGCTTCGCTCCCTCTGCACTGCTCTGAAATCGGCCCTCGCGGGTTTCCCCACCCCTCCTGGGGCGATTGACAAGTAGTACATTTGTTCGTATATTCATGGGCAGACGGCTGAGCAAGGGCAGAGCATGCACGGCGGCAATCCCGGTGCACGTGCCAACGCGGCCTCCTGGCCAGAGGTGCGGGTCGCCTGCGTCTGGCTGCCGCAGCTCCCGCTGCGCGTGGAGGTCCTGCGGCACCCGGCCTGGGACGGGCGGCCGCTCGTGCTGGCCGGCGGCCCGGGCGAGGGCCGGGTCGTCAAGCTCTGCTCGCCGGAAGCCGAGCGCGCCGGCATCCGCCCCGGCCTGCCGCTGCGCGAGGTGCTCGCCCTCTGCCGCGAGGCCATCATCCTCCAGCCCGACCCCGTGCGCATCGAGGCGCTGCTGCGAGAGCTTCTGGGCAAGCTCCAGCGCGTCAGCCCGGCGGTCGAATTGGGTGCGGAGCACCTCTTCCTCGACCTGCGTGGCCTCCGCGGCGTCTACCGCGGCGATCTGGGCCTGCTGGAGCGGGCCGTGCGCGCCGTCGTGCCGCTGCTCTTGCAGCCACGCATCGGCGTCGCCGGCGGCCCGTTCACCGCGCTGGTCGCCGCGCGCCTGGCGCCGCCTTCCGGCATGCGTGTCGTGCCATCTCCCGAGACGGCCAAACTCCTGGCGCCGCTGCCCATCGGCTTCCTGCCGCTCCCGCCGGATGCGCTGCGCCGGCTCGATCTGCTCGGGCTGCGCAGCATCGCCGACCTGGCGGCGCTGCCGTTCGCCGCGGTGCAGGCCCAGCTCGGCCCGCCCGGCGCCTGTGCCTGGCGGCTGGCCCACGGGCAGGACGATCGGCCGATCGTCCCGCAGCGTCTCGCCCCGGCAGTGCGCACCGGGCTGCGCTGCGACGACCCGCTCGCCAGCGCCGACGCGATCCTCGCCGCCCTGCGCCACCTCCTCGCCCGCGCTTTCGACCAGCCGGCCATCGCCGGCCGCGCCGTCCGCCAGGCCCGGCTGCGGGCGCTCCTGGCTGACGGCGCGTCGTGGGAGCGCCTGGTCACCTTCAAGGAGGCCCTCGCCGGCCGCGAGGCCGCCTATCGCGCCCTCAAGAGCAAGCTCCAGCTCCCCGGCGCGCTCCCGCCGGCGCCGGTCGCCGAGCTGGCGCTGGAGCTGCTGGGGCTCGATCCGCAGGCCGCGAAGCAGCCGGGCCTGCTCCTGGACGGGCCGCGACCCCACAGCCAGCTCGCCGAGGCGGCGCGGCAGCTCCGCGCCCGCTACGGCCAGGTACCGCTCTATCACGTCGTGGAGGTGGAGCCCTGGTCGCGCATGCCCGAGCGTCGCTGGGCGCTCATGCCCTTCGACCTCTGAACACGCCCGCGCCCGTCTATGTCGAAACCGTCAAGACCGTCGAAACCGACGAGGCCGACGCCGTCGGACGCCCCGTGGCCATACGCCGCGGCCGCTGGGCCAGAGCGCGCGCCGTGCTGCATATCCAGGACCACTGGCGCGTCGACGACGTGTGGTGGCGCGAGCGGCCGGTCGCGCGCCTCTACTACATAGTGCTGCTCGAAGGCGACCTGCTGCTCACCGTCTTCCACGACCCCATCGCCGGGGCCTGGTTCGAGCAGCGGGGCGCCCAGCACGCCGGCCACGCCGGGCCCCCGTTCGGCGAGCTGCCCCGCGCGGAGGGCCCCGACCCCGGGCCGGCGACCCCGCCGCCGCTGGCCGCACACGGCACAAGCGATGATTACGTCGAGCTGCACCTGCACACCTGCTACTCGTTCCTCGACGGCGCGTCGCGGCCCGACGAGCTGGCCACGCGGGCCGCCGCGCTGGGCTACCGCGCGCTCGCCGTCACCGATCACGACGGCCTGTACGGCGCGATGGAGTTCGCCCAGGCCTGCGCCGC
>JACQUS010000332.1 GCA_016210125.1 Chloroflexota bacterium
CCGCTGGGCGCCTTGGCCGGGCGGGATGGCGCATCCGGCGGGTCGCTGGACGGCGGCCGCGACGCATTCCCCGCATGCTGCCGGGCGCGCGCCTCGAGCTGCTCCACGCCGGCGCTCAGGGCCGCCACCTGGGCCTCGAGCGCCGCGATGTAGGCCTGCACCTCGGGCGGCAAGCTCGCCCGCACTCCCTCGGGCAATGTTGGGCTCGCCATAACGGGGTGATTCTACCCGATCTCAGCCGGCTCCGCCGAAGGAGACTGAACGGTTACTGTAATGGCAATCCTGTCGCAGCATGCGGGTAGGACCGCCGCGCAAGTCCGTGGTCTAGCGATGATGATCGTCCCGGCGCCGCGTGATGCCTCGCTGCTGGTCGTGCAGCGCGATCCGTCCAGCGGCTCGTTCGCCAGACCGCAGTGGGGTCTCTCCGTACGGCACGGCCCTAGCCCATCACCGCCACGGTGGCGCCCTCGCCCCCCTCCCGCGCGCTGGCCGGAGCGAATGACTTGACCAGCGGGTGGCGCGCCAGGTGCTCGCGGATGAGCTGCCGCAGCACGCCGGTGCCCTTGCCGTGGACGATACGCACCTGCGGCAGACCGGCCAATGAGACCTCCTGGAGGTAGCTCTCGACCATCGCCAGCGCCTCCTCGGCGCGCTGGCCGCGGACGTGCAACTCGGCAGGTGGCGTCGGCCGCTCGGCCAGCCGGTAGGTGACGAGCTGCTGCCGCGGCGACTCGCGGCGCGCCCGGCGGCGTAGCTCCTCGGCCTTGGCGCGCACGCGCAGCCGCCCGACCAGCACCTCGACCTCGCCGCGCTCGTCGGGCGGGACGACGACCTCGCCCTCCTGGCCGAAGCGGGCTAGCCAAACGACATCGCCGACGCGCACCTCGCCGGCCGGCTCGTCGGCCGGCGGCGCGGGCCGGCGCGGCCGGACCTTGGCGCGCACGCGCTCCTGGGCTGCGTCGGCCTCGCGCAGCGCCACGGCCAGGGTCTCACGCTCGGCCGACGCCTCGACACGCGCCACGAGGCGCTGCACCTGCTCGCGGAAGCTCGCCAGCTCGGCCTCGGCTTCGCGCCGCGCCTCGTCGAGCACGCGGTCGCGCTCGGCCTCCACCCCGCGCCACGCGCGCTGCCAGCGCTCGGCATCGCGGCGTGCCTCGACCAGTAGGTGCTCGGCCTCGCGGCGGGCGGCTTGCGCCTGCTCGCGGTCGACGTGCAGCTCGGCCAGCAGCGCCTCGACCTGGTGGTGCTCGGCCGAGAGGTAGTCGCGGGCCTGGCCGAGCACCGCGGCCGGCAGCCCCAGGCGCTCAGCGATAGCCAGCGCCTGGCTGCGGCCCGGCGTGCCGATCACGACGCGATAGGTCGGCTGGAGCGTCTCCAGGTCGAAGGCGACGCTGGCGTTCTGCACGCCGGGCGTGAGGTGGGCGAAGGCTTTCAGCTCCGAGTAGTGCGTCGTCGCCACGACCGTGGCCCCGGTTTCCAAGAGGTGCACCAGCAGCGCGCGGGCCAGCGCCGCGACCTCGTCGGGATCGGTGCCGGCGCCCCGCTCGTCGAGCAGGACGAGGCTCTCGTCGTCGACCTGGCGCAGCATCGCCGTGATGTTGCTCATGTGGCCAGAGAACGTCGAGAGGCTCTGCTCGATGCTCTGCTCGTCGCCGATGTCGGCGAACGCGCGCTGATAGAGGCGCACCCGCGAGCCCACCGCCGCCGGCAGGTGCAGCCCGGCCTGGGCCATCAGCGTGAGCAAGCCGGCCGTCTTCAGTGCCACGGTCTTACCGCCGGTGTTCGGGCCCGTGACGACGAGGACGCGGAAGTCGGGCCCAAGGCGCAGGTCGATGGGCACGGCCTGCCGGCCGAGGAGCGGGTGGCGGGCCTGGCGCAGGTCGGTCCAGCCGTCCGGCCCCGCGCCCAACTCCGGCTCGTGGGCGTCGGTGGCCTCGGCCAGCCGCGCCTTGGCCAGCGCCAGGTCGATTTCGGCGAGGATGTTCAGGTCGGCACGCAGTGCGTCGCCGTACGCCGCCACGTCGCGCGAGAGGGCGGCGAGCATTCGCCGGATCTCCTCGCGCTCCTCGACCTGGAGCTCGCGCCAGCGATTGTTCAGCTCGACGGTCTCGAAGGGCTCGACGAAAAGCGTCACCCCGCTGGCCGACTGGTCGTGCACGATGCCGCGCAGCGTGCCGCGTGCGTCGGCCCGCACCGGCAGGACGTAGCGCCCCTCGCGGATGGTGATAATGGCATCCTGAAGGGCCAGGCGGTGCGCGCCCAGCAGCTCGTTCAGCCGGCGCATCAGCCGCCCGTGGGCCGCGCGCAGCTCGGAGCGGATGCGCGCCAGTCGCGCGCTGGCGCGGTCGGCCACCTCCCCGGTGCCTTCGTCGAGCGCGTTGGCCAGGTCCTCGGCCAGGGGGCGGCAGTCGTCGAGCCGCGCGGCGCGGGCGGCGAGACCCGGCGCCTCGGCGGCGAGCTTGCCCAGCGCGGCGCGGACCTGGCGGACGGCGCGCAGCGTGTCGAGCACGTCGAGCAGCTCGCGCACGTCGAGCACGCCGCCGATGCCGGCGCGGTCGAGCAGCGGGCGGAGGTCGCGCGCGCCGCCGATGCCGAAGGATGGCTGCACGGCCAGCATGCGCCGCGCTTCAGTCGTCGCCGCGAGCGCAGCCTGCACGCTCGGCAGATCGGACGACGGGCGCAGGGCCAGCGCCTGCTCGCGGCTGGGGGCAAAGGACGTGCGGTCGGCCAGCAGCGCGAGGATCTTCGGAAATTCGAGCGTCGCGAGCGTCTTTTCGTCCATCAAACGCTTTCGTCTGCGGTCATCGTGTGCCCACGAGACGATTATACGGACTGCGTGCCGGCCAGCGCGGACGCGTGTGTGATACCGATCCCGCCGAGACCGTTCCCACGGCCTCCAGCGGTCTTGCGTCGAGCCGCTCGTGCGCTTACCATGGGCATGGTCGCGGCCCCGGAGTACGAGAAGCGTTCCGGCGGCGCCGCCGACCACGGCAGACAGGGTGGAGGCGGAAGGGAGCGAGGCTAGGCCTGCCGACCAGTAGGTCGCCTATGGTGTGACGCCATCGCCGCCGAGCGAGGTCTCGCGGCGAAGCGGGTTACAGGAAAGGCCGAGCCATGTTCGCAGAGGGTTACCGGCACCCGTCGCGCCGCGATACGCGCCTCAAGGCGTGCCTCCAGGGCCACGGGCAGTCCGTGAGGCGCGTGGCTTTCAGCCCTGACGGGCGCTTACTCGCCTCGGCATCGAACGACCGGACCGTCCGCCTCTGGCGCGTCGCGAGCGGAGCGCCAGTGGCGACCCTCGAGGGCCACACGGACGCCGTGGGCCACGTCGCCTTCAGCCCCGACGCGCGGCTGCTGGCCTCGGCGTCGGGCGACCACACGGTGGGCATCTGGCGCCGCAGCGACCGGGCGCTGGTGCACCGGTGTCAGGGACACAGCGACGGCGTCAGCTATGTGACCTTCAGCGCGGATGGACAGCTCGTCGCCTCGGCGTCGAAGGATGGCACGGCGCGCGCCTGGCGCGTCGCCGACGGTGCGCTGCTCTACACGTTGGCGGGGCACAGCGGGCCGGTGCAGCACATCGCGTTCTGCGGCCAGGGCCAGCTCCTCGTGTCGGCGTCCGACGACGGCACGGCGCGCATCTGGCGCGTGGCCGACGGACGTGCGATGCACGTCCTGCGCGAGCACACGGGCTGGATCAGGTACGTCGCGCGCAGCCCTGTCGACGCCCTCATCGCCACGGCGTCCGGCGACGGCACCGTGCGCGTGTGGAGCCTCCGGGATGGGCAGCTCGTCCATACGCTCGGGGAGCACCCGCGCTGGGTGATTCACGCCGCGTTCAGCCCTGACGGCGTGCTTTTGGCCTCGGCGTCGGGTGACGGCGTGGTGCGCATCTGGCGCGTGAGCGACGGGACGCTGATCTTCGCGCTGAGCGGGCACACGCGCTGGATCACGCACGTGGCCTTCAGCCCGGATGGGCAGCAGCTCGCCTCGGCGTCCGGCGATGGCACCGTGCGGGTCTGGCGCACGTTCGACGGCAAGCTGCTCTATACGCTCAGCGGGCACACGCGCTGGGTGACGCACGTCGCCTACAGCCCGGACGGGCAGGTGCTCGCGTCGGCTTCGGGCGACGGCACGGTCGGCCTGTGGCGCGCCGAAGACGACGCCTTGCTCTCGTCCTTGCACGGCCATACGCGCTGGGTCCGGCGTGTGCAGTTCAGCCCTGACGGCCGCCTGCTGGCCTCGGCATCGGATAGCGGGCGGATACGCCTCTGGGATGTGGGCGAGAGCGCGCTGCGCGCGACGCTCGGCAAGCACGGCGGGTCGGTGCGCAGCGTGGCCTTCAGCCCCGACGGGCAGTTCGTGGCCTCCGCGTCGGACGACAAGACGGTGCGCGTCTGGCAGGTGAGCGATGGGGGGCTGCTCCATACGCTCGTCGGGCACACCGGCGCGGTGGTGCACGTGGCCTTCAGCCCGGATGGCCAGCTCCTATCCACGGAGTGCGACGACCGGACCGTACGCCTCTGGCGCGTCGCCGATGGCGCCCTGCTGCGCACCACCCGCGGCCAGATCGACTGGGTACGACGTGCCGCCAGCAGCCCGGATGGGCAGGTGCTGGCGGCCGCGTCGCGCGGTGGGCTCGTTCGCCTCTGGCGCGCCAGCGACCAGTCGCTACTGTATACGCTGAGCGGGCACACGGGCGACGTCGTGCACCTGGCCTTCAGCCGCGACGGGCAGCTCCTGGCCACCGGCTCCGCGGACGCGACGGCGCGCATGTGGAGCGTGAGCGACGGCGCCATGGTGCACATCCTCAGTGGGCATACCGGGGCCGTGCGCTACGTGACCTTCAGCGCGGACGGGCAGCTTCTGCTGACCGGCTCGGATGACCGGACGGTGCGCGTCTGGCGCGTCAGCGATGGGCGCGTGCTGTACATCCTCGGCCGGCACAGCGACTGGATCATGCACGTGACGCTGAGCCCGGACAACCAGCTCGTCGCGTCGGCTTCGGCCGACGGGACGGTGCGCATCTGGTCGCTACGTTAGGCCGGCTTCTCCGGAATGCGCAGCTCGACACCGACCTTCTCCTCCTGCAGCCGCACGACGGCGTCCGACGTGAGCTGGCCCCAGCCGCGGTGCTGCGCCTCGATGTAGCGCTGCTCGGCCAGGTTGGCGACGTCGAGCGGCACCTGCAGCTCGCGCCCCAGCATCGTGCCCAGGCGCAGGTCCTTCGCCGCCAGGTCGACGGCGAAGCCAGGCTGGAAGTTGCCCTTGAAGAGGTACTTCGGGTACATGTCGTCCATCTTGCGCGTCTGCCCGCCGCTCTTGGAGATGACGCTGGCGAGCACGGCCAGATCGACGCCGGCCTTCACGCCCAGCGTCAGCGCCTCGCCGAGG
>JACQUS010000337.1 GCA_016210125.1 Chloroflexota bacterium
CTGTTCACGCGCATCGTCGGCGCGGGCAAGGAGCAGCTCGACCTCGAGGAGCTGCTGGCCGGCCGCGTGGTCATTGGCGCGCCGGAAGAGTGCGCGGAGGAGCTGGCGGCCTTCGCCCGCGCGACGGGGGCCGATCGGCTGGTCTGCCGCGTGCAGTGGATGGGTATGGAGCAGCGGCTGGTGCTGCGGACGATCGAGCTGCTGGGCGAGCGCGTGCTGCCGCTGCTGCGGCGCGAGCTGGGGTGATGCTGCGCTGGATCGGCGCCTACGCGCCGCTAAGTGCACAATGTTGTACCATGAGGGAGACTGCACTGCCGGGCTTTCGCCGTACTCAACGAGAGAGATATCATGTTCTTCGACAAGTCCATCGAGCATCTTGATCCTGCTGATCTTCAATGGCTCGTTGACAACGACATCCGCGAAGATGACCGCCTGGATTACAAACGCGATATGTATAGCCGAGATCCGAAGGGCAAGCATGAGCTTCTCCGCGACGTAACGGCTATGGCGAACCACCGAGGTGGACGACTTCTTGTTGGCATCGACGAAGATGATGAGGGGAAAGCTCGCACCGTTGTCGGCGTGCCGCCTGCTGGCCAAACTGATCACGCGATGTGGATTCAGAGTGTATGCCTCTCGGGTATCCAGGAGCGAATTCTTGGGCTGCGTATCAAGGAAGTGAGACTTACCGATGGCAAGGTTGCAGTGGTTGTCGACGTCCCAGAGAGTCCAAACGGTCCTCACATGGTTTGCTTGGACGGCGAGAACCGCTTTTGGATGCGCCACGGCCGGCAGAAGGGGATGATGTCCGTGGAGGAGATACGGGACAGCATTCTACGGGTGCTGGACAACCAGGGCCGCATCGAACGTTTCCTCCAGCGCCGGGAGGCGGAGATTCTTGAAAACGCGGAAGGGCGGTGCTGGCTAGCGCTAGCTGTGCTGCCTGCCTATTTCCGAGCCGGTGCCGCAATCGATACCAGCGAGGTTCAACTGCGTGAGCAGATACGGTGCCTAGCCGGTCAAGTGGGATGGGGAGAACCGTACCCGATACTTGAGGGGGTGCGTACGGATAACCGCACGCTGTACTGGGATGATCGCGATCCGCCGCCCCTGTCTGATTACATAGAGGTGCACCGTAACGCCTATGTAGAGTTTGCCAGGCGTATCGACCTTCATCCGCCTCTGGGGCTTTACTATGACGCGATGCGCGAAACGAAGAACCTTGTGAGCTTCGTGGAGTTCGTCGCGGACGTCTACAGCCATCATTTACCTGGAGCACCCGTCGTGGTGCGGTTCCGACTCTTCAATGCTAGAGACATGTGGCTCCTGAGACACGGCCGATGGACGGTGGGGGAGATGAGGCGGCGTTGGCAGAGGCAGCATCTAGATCTGGGGGAGTTCCTCGTGCAAGATCTAGCGCAGGAGCGCCAGTGGCTGCCGAAGCGCATTTGCGACCGGCTCTGGAACGCCTTCCACTATGAGGAAGCGGGTATCTTCGATAAAGATGGCCGCCTGAAGGACAGGTAACCTCACGGTTCAGCGCTCATTGGAAGACAGGAGCGCAGCGATGCTGACGACGGCCGAGATGCGCCTGTTCCTGGCGCAGAACCCCAACGCGCTGCTGGCCAAGTGCGTTATCCCGGCGGGTACCGCGCTGAGCCCAGGGCTCTATTGGAACCTGGGGCAGCAGGAGGTCGAGGCCGTCAGCGCGCCGCGGCCGGCGACGCACGACTGCGTGCGGCTCGCCGACCGGCTGGATGCGCCGCTGGCGGAGGTCTCGCGCGGCTTCGCCCTGGGCGGCGGCGGGCACGCCGGCACGCCGCTGCCGCCGGAGGGCGACGCGCGGCCGCGTGGTCCCGCGGCCTGAGGTTGGCACGCTGCCGGGCACACCGGCGATGCGCTCAGCCGGGCGTGGCTCGCGCCGCGCCTGCTAGACTACCATGGACCCCAGCAGCGCGAGGTGCCGCCCGATGCCTGACGCCAGCCCGGTGATCCTCCTCGGCCACGGCAGCCGCCGCTTCCTGGAGTTCGCCGAGGGTCTGGACGCCGTGGCGCGCGACGTCCAGACCGCGGTCGGGCCGGCGGTGCGCGTCGAGGCCGCGTTCTTCGAGTTCCTGGCGCCCTCTCTTGACGAGGCTGTCGAGCGGCTAGCCGCCGAGGGCGCGCGGCGCATCGTCGTGCTGCCGTACTTCTTGTTCGACGGCCGCGAGGTCAAGAGCATCATTCCGGAGCAGCTTGCGGCGCTCGGCCGGCGCTTTCCGGGGGTCGAGCTGGTGCAGGGGCCGGCTTTGGGGCTGGACGACCGGCTCGTCGAGTTGGCGGCCGACCGCGCGCGGGAGGCGCTGGGCGGCCTGGGCTATCACCGGCCGTTCGGCGGCCGGCTGGCGGCCCGGCGGTCGCCTGGACCGCTCGGCGTCATCGTCGTCAACCGCGGCAGCCGCGCGGAGTTCGACCCCGGCGACCGGCTGCGCTCACTTGCCGCACGCGTGGGTGAGGCGCTGGGCTGCGTGGCGGCGGCCCCGGCGCACGCCGAGCACGCGCGCCCGTCCATCGGGGAGAGCGCTACGGCCGTCGTGCGCGCCGGCGCGCGGCGCGTGGTCGTGGTCCCCTACCTGCACTTCCCCGGCAAGGTCCTCTTCGACAACGTCGTCCGTGATCTGGAGCGCGCGGCGCGCGCGCATCCCGCGGCCCGCTTCACCTTAGCGCGGACGCTCTGCCTGGACGCGCGGCTGGTCGCCGTCTGCGTCGAACGGATAGCCGAGGCGCTGGAGCGGACTGCGCCGGTGGGCGCGTAGCGTCAGAACTCGCGCCGGCCCTCGAGGGCGCGCGAGAGGGTGAGGTCGTCGGCATACTCGAGGTCGCCGCCGACCGGCAGGCCGCGCGCCAGGCGTGTCACGCGCACACCCAGCGGCCGCAGCAGCCGCGCGACGTAGGTGGCCGTGGCCTCGCCCTCCAGATTCGCGTTCGTCGCCAGGATGACCTCGGCCACCTGGCCGTCGCGCAGCCGCGCCAGCAGCTCACGCAGGCGGAGCTGCTCAGGCCCGATGCCCTCGATGGGCGAGAGCGCGCCGTGCAGGACGTGGTAGAGGCCGCGGTACTCGCGCGTGCGCTCGATGGCCAGCACGTCGAGCGGCTCCTCGACGACGCAGAGGAGGCTGCGGTCGCGCTGGGGGTTGGCGCAGATGGCGCACGGGTCGCGCTCGGTCAGGTGGAAGCAGGTCGAGCAGAGGCGAATGCGCTCCTTGACCTCGACGATGGCCTCGGCGAGGGCCTGGGCCTGCTCACGCGGCGTGCGCAGGAGGTAGAACGCCAGCCGCTGCGCGCTCTTGGGCCCGATGCCCGGCAGCTTGTTCAGCTCGTCGATGAGGCGCGCGACCGGCTCGGCGATGTGGTCCATACGCTGCTCCAGAGGTGCTGGAGGGATTATACAAGCTCGCGAGCTTGACCGATCACGGCCACTGCGAGTGGCCGATGGGCGAGGAGAAGCCGAACTGGACGAAGTGCTGATCGAAGGCGAAGGCGAGAGAGATGCCGAGACGCTCCATCACGGCGAAGCTGATGGCATCGGCGAGCGAGAAGTCCTTGTCTGTGTACTGGAAGAGGATCTCTCTTGCCCTTCTCTCGTCGAAGGGGCGCATGCGAACGATGTTCACCTGGCGATCGTCGAAGCTCGCAACGAACCGTCGAGCCTCAACGGCCCCGACTGCGGAGAGCAGTCGAGCGTACGATTCTATGACTAGCACATTGGTCGTGTAGAGGCGATAACGTAGATTCGCCAACCGGACGGCGATCGCGCGCGCTTGGGCGTGGTGCTGGTCGTTGCGAGCGAGGAGCGCCAAGAACGCCGACGTGTCGACGAAGATGCGCCGCTCTAAGATGGACCGAGGAACGCGGGCCACGTGCTAGTCAGAGGAGCGCGTGTCGATGAGAAGATCGTGCTTGCGCCAGGAGATGCCGCCAGGGATTTTGCTCTCACCGATGCCGATGAGCTTGAACAGGGCCGCATCGCGCGTGAACACCCGCGCGCGGGGCGAACGCTTGGCGGTGGCCGCCTTCGCTGGGCGCGAAGCGCTCGGGCCGCGGCGTGCGGGGGAAGGCTGCCCTCTCGCCGGTGGTGCCTTGGCCATCTCGCCGGCCCTCCTCGCCCCTTTGGGTTCTATACTACCACGATAAGGCTACGAGACGCGCTGCTCGCCGACGGCATCGGCGCGCCGATGGTGGCCGCTTAGCCCCACGCCGGGGCGCGGCTCATGCGGCGCAGGATGTCGAGGACCAGGCGCGTGCGGAAGTGGCGCTCCTGCTCATAGCGGTCGAGGACGGCCTCGACGGCGACGCGCAGCGCTGGGTGGGCGGCAAGGGCGAAGCGCGGCCGGCCGTCGTCGCCGGAGCGCTCGACTAGCCCCACGGCCAGCAACTCGTCCAGCGCCGCGCAGGTCTCGGGCACGGTGGCGCCGACCTGCGCGGCCAGCTCCTCCGCGTCGTTCGGGCCGCCGCTGCGCAGGCTGCGCAGCACCCCCAGGCTGGCGAACGACGCGATGTGCACGCGCACCAGCGCCTCGTGGTCACCGCCATTGCGCACCGCGATCACAGAGCCTCCTCGTCTGCCTGTCGTTCTCCCGCATCTTACGTAGCAGCGGCCAGCGAGTCAACGATTCGAGGCTCGCCTGGGCGCTCGCGTCACGCAGGTGTCACGCTTGACGCTCGGCGGTGCGCGCCCTACACTGCGCTACAACCGAACGTCGCGTGGGAGGAACGCACCGTGGTAGGTATCTTGGCCGCGGCCGCCTACGTGCCGCGCTACCGGCTCGATGCCGCCGCCTTCGCCAGCGTGTGGGGCGGGCGGGCGAGCGGCGAGCGCGCCGTGGCGAATCATGACGAGGATAGCCTGACGATGGCCGTGGAGGCCGGCAGCCTGGCCTTGGCCCAGACGCCGGGCACGGCGGTCGACGGACTGATCTTCGCCTCGACCACCGCCCCGTACGCCGAGAAGCAGAACTCGACCCTCGTGGCCACCGTCCTGGACCTGCGACCGACGGCGCTCACCATGGACATCGGCAGCTCGCTGCGCGCCGGCACGTCGGCCGTGCGCGTCGCCGCCGACGCGGTGCGCGCGGGCTCGGCGCGCACCGTGCTGGTGACGGCGAGCGATATCCGCCTCTCCGAGCCGGGCTCGGACCTCGAGCTGACGCTCGGCGACGCCAGCGCGGCGCTGCTGGTCGGCGAAGGCGACGCCATCGCCACCATCGTCGGCACGTTCTCGCACAGCTACGAGTTCACCGACGTGTGGCGGCGCACGCACGACAAGTACCTGCGCCAAGCCGACGCACGCTTCGTGCAGCTCTACGGCTACGAGCATGCGATGCGCGACCTGGCCAAGGGCCTACGCGAGAAGTACGCGCTACGCCCGGAGGACGTGGACAAGGTCGTGCACTATGGGCCGGACCTGCGCACGCACCGCGGGCTGACGCAGGTGCTGGGCTTCCGCCCGGAGAGCTGCCAGGACGGCTCGCTGCTGGCGCAGGTGGGCAATACCGGCGCGGCGCAGGTGTTCCTCGGCCTCGTGCAGGCGCTGGAGGAGGCCAAGCCCGGCGAGCGCATTGCCGTGCTGAGCTACGGCAGCGGCGGCGACGCGCTGCTGCTGGAGGTCACCGACGCCATCGAGGAGTGGAAGCCGCGGAGCTGCCTGCGGACGCACCTGGCCAACAAGCGCCCCCTGGGCAACTACGGAAGGTATCTGCGCTTCCGTGACATGGTCGACCAGGAGCACCTCGCACCCTACAGCTCGCCGATCCTGCTCTGGCGCGAGCTCAAGGCCGACCTGCAGCTCTACGGGCAGCGCTGCCTGGCCTGCGGCGCCGTGCAGTACCCCTGGCGGCGCATCTGCTGGCAGTGCAGCGCGAAGGACAACTTCGACGAGATGAAGCTAGCTCGCCGTGGCACGATCGTGACCTTCACGAAAGATACGCTGGTGCCGACGCCCGATCCGCCGGTGATTATGGCCACCGTGGACATGGACGGCGGCGGACGACTGTACTGCCAGATCACCGACACGGACCCGGCGGCTGTCGAGGTGGGTATGGCCGTCGAGCTGGCGTTCCGCAAGTACCACGAGGGCGAGGGGTTCAACAACTACTACTGGAAGTTCCGCGCGCCCCTGCGGCGCTAGGACCTCACCCCTGGCCCCTTTCCCAACACGGGAAGGGCGAGAGGATGTCGCGCGGTGGCGCAACGCTACGAGCCGGCGCCGCTGCGCCTGTTCATCGCCTTCGATCTGCCGGGCGCGGTGAAGGACGAACTGGTCGCGCTCCAGGCGGCCTGGCAGCGCACGGCCGGCGAGACGGCGGCGGTCGTCAAGTGGGTACCCATCGGCGGCGTGCACCTGACGCTCAAGTTCCTCGGCGCCGCGCCGCCGGCGCAGGTAGACTTGATTCGCCTCGCTCTGGCGCAGGCCATGGGCGGTCTGCGCGCGCTGCGGCTGCGCCTGGCGGCGGTGGGCGTGTTCCCCGGACCGCAGCGGCCGCGCGTCCTGTGGGTCGGGCTGGCCGGCGAGGTCGAGGCGCTGGCCGTGGTCCAGCGGCGCGTCGAGCAGGCGCTGGCCCCGCTGGGCTACCCTCCGGAAGGCCGCTTCACGCCGCACCTGACGCTCGGCCGGCTGCGCGACCAGGCCAGCACGGCCGAGCGACGGGCCGTCGGGCAGGCGGTGGTGGCGCTTCCGGCGCCGCGCGGCGCGAGTTTCGTGCTCGATGTGGTGCACGTGATACGCAGCGAGCTACGGCCGAGCGGCGCGCGCTACACCTCGCTGGCGCAGGTGGCGCTGGAGACCGAGCGCTAGGCTCGGTCCGGAGCGCTAGGCTCGGTCCGGAACGCTAGGCTCGGTCCGGCACGCTAGGCTCGGTCCGGAATAGGAGATTCGCCGTGGAGCAGCAGTCGCGCCGGGGCGACGAGCCGCGGGCCACGCGGCCGCGCGTTCCGGCGAGCTACGGCGTCGACTCGACGACGCCAGTCGCGGCTGTGCCTTGGGCCGCGGTTGCCGAGCAGTTGGCGAACGCGCGCAACTACTGGGTCGTGACCACGCGGCCCGACGGCCGGCCGCACGCCGCCCCGGTGTGGGGCCTCTGGCTCGACGAGCGCCTCCTCTTCTCCACCGACCGTGCGTCGCAGAAGGCGCGCAACCTGACCGCGCGATCCGCGCTCCTGGCGCACCTCGAGAGCGGCGACGATGCGGTGATCGTGGAGGGCACGGCCGAGGAGGTCAGCGACCGGGCGCTCCTCGCCCGCTTCGCCGACGCCTACGAAGCGAAGTACGGCTGGCGGCCGGACGTGGGGAGCGAGCCCGGCGTGGTCTATGCGCTGCGACCGCGCGTGGCCTGTACCTGGTCGGAGGGCGACTTCGCCGGCACGGGCGTTCGCTGGGTGTTTCAAGAGCGGTGATCGACGCAGCGGAGCGGTCTGACGGTGCGCGAAGGCGGGTGCATCTTAACCGGTCTTGTCTGCCTCGTGGCGCAGCGCGTCGCAGCAAACCAGCCGTCGCTGCGAGGGGCCGTAGGGGCAGGGTGAGCCCTGCCTACAACCCGATGACCCAGGAGGGGCGCGGCGAGCAGCGCCCCTCCGATACGCGACGAAGGCCCGGCAATGACGCGGCGAAGCGTCGAGCGCAGAGCTCGTACGTCGCCCACGCCGCAGCTACCGATTGAGCAGCAGCGGGGCGAAGACGAGCGAGACGATGGACATCAGCTTGATGAGGATGTTGAGCGACGGGCCGGCGGTGTCCTTGAACGGATCGCCGACTGTGTCGCCCACGACGCCGGCCTTGTGCGCGTCGGAGCCCTTGCCGCCGAACTGCCCGGCCTCGATCCACTTCTTGGCGTTGTCCCACGCGCCGCCGGCGTTGGCCATCATCACCGCCAGCAGGAAGCCGGAGGCGGTGGCGCCGACGAGCAGACCGCCGAGGGCCGCCTTGCCGAGCACGAAGCCGACGAGCAGCGGGGCGATGACGGCCAGCAGCCCCGGCGCGACCATCTCGCGCAGCGCGGCGCGGGTACTGATGTCGACGCAGCGCGCGTAGTCCGGCCGCGCGGTGCCTTCCATGATGCCCGGGATCTCCCTGAACTGCCGGCGCACCTCGTTGACGATCGAGAAGGCGGCGCGGCCGACGGCCTGCATAGCCATCGAGGAGAACAGGTACGGCAGCATCGCCCCGACGATGATGCCCACGAGCACGGGCGCCTGGAGCACGCTGATCTGCGTCGGGTCGAGCTTGACGGCCTGGGTGTACGCGGCGACCAGGGCGAGCGCCGTGAGCACGGCCGAGCCGATGGCGAAGCCCTTTCCCGTAGCCGCCGTGGTGTTGCCCAGTGAGTCGAGGGCGTCGGTGCGCGCACGGACCTGCGGCCCGAGGTGGGCCATCTCGGCGATGCCTCCGGCGTTGTCGGCCACCGGCCCGTAGGCGTCGGTGGCCAGCGTGATGCCGAGGGTCGAGAGCATGCCGACGCCGGCAAGAGCGACGCCGTAGAGGCCCTCGACGCCGCCGCCGGCGAACTGGTAGGCGGCGAGGACGGCCCCGCCGAGGACGACGGCCGGCAGGACGGTGCTCTGCATGCCCACCGCGAGCCCGGCGATGATCGTCGTCGCCGGGCCGGTCTGCGAGGCGACCGCGATCTGCTGCGTCGGCTTGTAGCTGTACGACGTGAAGTACTCGGTGCCGAGGCCGACCACGATGCCGGCGACCAGGCCGGCGATGACGGCCCAGAACATGCCGACGGGCATGTTGAGCACCTGCACCGCCCCATACGCCAGGACCAGCACGATGCCGCCGGTCACGAAGATGCCGCGCCGGAGCGCCCAGAGCAGCGCGTCAAGCTCCGGCCGCTCGCCGACGCGGACGAAGAACGTGCCGATCACCGAGGCGACGATGCCGATGGCGGCGACGAGCATCGGCAGGGCGATGCCGGCGTCCGTGGGGATGCCGGCGAGGAAGACAGCCAGGGCCATCGTGGCCACGATGGAGCCGACGTAGGACTCGAAGAGGTCGGCGCCCATCCCGGCGACATCACCAACGTTGTCGCCGACGTTGTCGGCGATGACCGCCGCATTGCGCGGGTCGTCCTCGGGGATGCCGGCCTCCACCTTGCCGACGAGATCAGCGCCGACGTCGGCGGCTTTGGTATAGATGCCGCCGCCGACGCGGGCGAAGAGGGCGATCGACGAGGCGCCGAAGCTGTAGCCGGCGATGATGTTGGGCACCTGCTCCGGGGCGACGAACAACGGCGTAATGAGCAGCGCGATGGCCAGGCCCGTCAGGCCGATGCCGACGACCGACAGCCCCATCACCGCGCCGCTGGAGACGGCGATGCGCAGGCCATCGTTCAGCGTGCGCTGAGCGGCCGCCGCGGTGCGCACATTGGCGCGCACGGCGATGTTCATGCCGATGAAGCCCGCCAACGCGGACGAGAGCGCGCCGAAGATGTAGAGGGCGCCGGTGAGTGGCTGGATGAACGCGGCGAGGATAACCGCGACGACGAGGACGAAGACCGCCAGAACGCGGTACTCGCGCAGGAGGAAGGCCATCGCGCCTTCTTGGACGGCCTCGGAGATGGCCACCATCTCCTTGGTGCCCTTCTCGCGCTGGATCACCGTGTACGCCAAGTAGCCGGCGAACGCGAGCGCGATGAGCCCTACGACGAGCGAGAGGATCGTGGGATTCAAATCGTGCACCTCCGGGCGCGGTCCGGTTCTCAAGATTCAGCACAGTCTAACAAGGTGCCTGAACGAGGGTCAAGCGAGCTTGACTTTGGCACATAAGTTCTATATACTAGGGTGCTGTGTGGGGTGGGGCAGCCTGCTGGCGAGGGCGATTCTCGGACGACGGAGTGCGATCGATATGCAGTCGAGCGATGCGCGCCGCGCGCGGCGCACGCTCTTGAAGGCGTGTCCGCGCTGCCAGGGCGACCTCTTCTGGCGCGAGGACCTCAGCGGCGACGAGGAGCTGCACTGCCTCCAATGCGGCCGCGCCTTCGCGCCGGCGCTCGTCCTCGGCCGGGCGCAGATCGCCTAGGCGCGCGTCGCTCTTGCTTTAGATGCGCATCTGCGTGCCCATGGCCAGCCGTAGCGCCTTCTGGTAGACCATCTGCGCTGTAGCCACGTCCTGAATGCCCACGCCGTGCGACTTGTAGAAGGTGATCTCATCGGCGCTGCGCCGGCCAGGCTTCGTCCCGGCGATGACCTCGCCGATCTCGCCGACGACGTGGTCGAGCGTGATGCGGCCCTCCTGCACCGCGAGCATCAAGTCGCCGCACTCCTTGGGTACGGCCTCCAGTGAGTCCACGTACACGCGCGCCCCGGCGACGAAATCGCTGTCGACCTCGCGGGCGTCGAGGGAGTGCGAGCCCACGCCGTTGACGTGCGCGCCGGGGCGCACCCATGCGCCGGCGAGGATGGGCGTCTTGGCCAGGCTAGTGGTGCAGACGAGGTCGGCGCCGCGCACGGCCTCCTCGGGCGTCGAGCACACGACGATGGGCAGGCCGTAGTGCGCCTCCATCTCGGCCTTGTACGCGTCGGCGTGGTCGCGCGTATTCGACCAGGCGAGAACACGCTCGATGGGCCGGACCGTCTTCATGGCCCAGAGGTGCGTGCGGCCCTGCACGCCCGTGCCGAGGATGGCTAGCACGCGGGCGTCCGCGCGGGCGAGGTGCTTGGTGGCCATGGCCGAGGCGGCGGCGGTGCGGATGGCCGTGACCGTGGCCGAGTCGAGGATGACCTGCGGCTCGCCGGTCTGCGGGTCGTAGAGGATGACCAGGCCCATAATGAGCGGCAGGCCCTTGGCCTGGTTGTCCTGGAAGCCGCACTGCACCTTGATGCCCATGGCGTCGGTCTCCTTGAGCACGGCGGGCATGATGGACATGCGGCCGCGACGCTCGGGGTAGGGCATGGTGACGCGCACGGGCATGATGACCTGGCGACGCGAGAATTCGAGGTGCGCCCGCTCAAGAGCCGCGATGCAGTCCTCCATGGTGAGGAGCTGGTTCAGCTCGTCGCGCGAGATGACGAGGGTCACGGCACGCCTCCCTACTGCGCTCGGCTGCACCATTATGCACGAGCGGAGGCGCCGAGGGGAACGCTTAGGCGGCGCCTTCTTTGCCCGCGCGTGCGCGCAGCAGCCGCAACGGCGCGCTGGTGGCCTTCGAGGCCGGCGTGGCGACGACCTACGGGCTGGCGAACGCCCAGGAGCGCGGCGTGACGTTCATCGAGCCGGGGACGCGTGTCTACGAGGGTATGATCGTCGGCCTCCAGGCGCGCGAGGGCGACCTGGCGGTGAACGTCTGCAAAGAGAAGAAGCTGACCAACATGCGCGCCTCGACGGCCGAGATCCAGGTGCGCCTCTCGCCGGCGGTGCGGCTGAGCCTGGAGCAGGCGCTCGACTTCATCGAGGACGACGAGCTGGTCGAGGTGACGCCCGCCAGCATCCGCCTCCGCAAGCGCCTGCTGAAGGCCGACGACCGCGCGCGGGCGCGCAAGGCCGCCGTGGCCCTGGGCTAGGCCGGGCGGCCTCACCAGTCCGAGGCGCGCCGCCCCTCGGCGCGCGGCAGATCTAGACTGCCGCGCGGTTCACCATTATCGCCGAACGGTCGGGAAGAACTGGCGGTGCGGCGCGTCGTAGAGCCATACGAGCCCGTGGTGCCCGACCACCAGGCCTCTGTGGCTGGTCGGAAAGTGGCAACCGAAGAGCTGCTCGTTCGTCAGCGACGGCAAGGCCCACCAGCGCACGTCGACGGCGCGCAGCACCGTGCCGCTCCAGCCGCAGGCGAAGACTTCGCGCTTGGAGACAGCGCGCACCTCCTCGAGGAGTTGGTCGGTCGGGCTGGGCTGGGGCCGCCAGGCGCGGCCGTCGTAGCGCAGGATGGTGCCGTACTGGCCGACGATCCAGCCGTCGTACGGGCTGAGCATCGCCAGCCCGTACAGCTCGACGTGCGGTGGGACAGGCAACGGTTGCGGCTGCCAAGCGCCACCCACGAGGCGCAGGAGCACGCCCGTCCCCACGGCCCAGCCGTCGGTCCGCGAGACGAAATCGGCCTTCTTGATCGCCCGCGTCGTGGGGCTCGCGACGACGCGCCACGACCCACCCCTGCGGTGCAGGATGATGCCGCCCGCGCCCATGGCCCAGGCCTCGTCGTCGTCAAGGCAGGCGATCGCTTGGAGCCAGTGGCGGACGCCGCTATCTTCGCGTGCCCACCGGCCGCGGTGGAAGCGGAGGATCGTCCCCGCGCCGCCGACGGCCCAGCCGACCTCGGGCGAGCAGAAACTGAGGTGATGTATCGTGTCAGTGCTCAGCAGCGGATCGGAGCGGTCAATGAGCCGGCCGCCGGCGTACTGGAGGATCGTGCCCTCGGCGCCGACGATCCAGCCCTCGTCGGGCCGCGTCATGTAGGCGTCCTCGAGGAAGCGCGTGGTCACTCGTGGCTGCAGGTGGAAGTCGCGGACCGCGTGGATGCGCAGCTCCGGCGGCAGCGTCTGTCCGCTCACGGGCGACGCCAGGAGCAGCGTAGCGGCGACGGCCGCGCCCAGGAGCAGGGCTATGTTGTGGGAGCGCGCCGTCGCCCGGTGCACGCGGGGCCTCCCTAGGCACGCAGGACGCCGACGACCCGAGCACTATGGCCAGTCAGTATACGTGGGGCCTTCAACGTCCCGATCGCTGAGAATATGATCGAGCAGGCAGTGGCGGCGATGCAAGGGCGCGATGGGCGGCCGGAGGTAGCCGGCCTCTTGCCTCGCGCCTCGGCGCCGCCGTATCCTACCCCTCACCGATGGGCAGGAGGGGCCGCCGGTGCACGACTTCGAGTACCTCGCGCCCACGACGCTCGCCGCGGCCGTTGCGGCGCTGGCCATGCCGGGCGCCCGCCCGCTGGCCGGCGGCACCGACCTCATCCCGCAGCTCCGCGAGGGCCGGCGGCGCGTCGCGCGCGTCGTCGACCTCAAGCGCATCCCGGATCTGGTCGCCATCACGCCGCTGCCCGCCGGCGGCGTGCGCATCGGCGCGGCGACCAGCGCCACCGCGGTGGCCGCGCACGCGGCGATCGCGCACGACTACCTGGCGCTGGTCGAGACGGCGCGGCTGATCGGCTCGTACCAGATCCAGAACCGCGCCAGCCTCGGCGGCAACGTCTGCAACGCCGCGCCCTCGGCCGACGCGGCGCCGGTGCTCATCTGCCTCGGCGCGCAGGCCGAGGTGGCCGGGCCGGGCGGCCGGCGCACGCTGCCCCTCGAAGAGCTGTTCGCCGGCGCTGGCCAGACGATCCTCGCGCCGGGCGAGCTGCTGGCGGCGCTCGTCCTGCCGCTGCCAGCGGCGCGCAGCGCGGCCACGTACGTGCGCTTCACCCCGCGCAACGAGATGGACATCGCCATCGCCGGCGCCGGCGCCTGGCTGCGGCTAGCCGATGATGGCACCGTCGCCGCAGCGCGCATCGCCCTGGCGGCCGTCGCGCCGACGCCGCTGCGCGTGCCGGAAGCCGAGCAGGCGCTGCTGGGCCAGCGACCGACGGCAACCTTGCTAGCCGAGACCGGGCGGCTGGCGGCCCGTGCGGCGCGGCCGATCTCGGACACGCGCGGCTCGGCCGAGTACCGCCGCGAGCTGGCGAAGGTGCTCACCGCGCGCGCCCTGGCGGCGTGCTGCGCGCAGCTCGGGCTGACGGTGGAGGTAGCATGAAGGCCCTCGTCCAATGCACGGTCAATGGCGTCCCAGTCGAGGAGGTCGGCGACACGCGCGACACGCTGCTCGACTTCGTGCGCGAGCGACTGGGCCTGACGGGCACGAAGGAGGGTTGCGGCAACGGCAACTGCGGCACGTGCACCGTCCTACTCGACGGGCAGCCGGTGAACGCTTGCCTGGTCCTGGCGCACGAGGCGGCCGGCCGCACCGTGACGACGGTAGAGGGCCTGGCCCAGCGCGGCCAGCTCGACCCGCTCCAGCGCGCCTTCGTCGAGCACAGCGGGATGCAGTGCGGCTTCTGCACGCCGGGCCTGCTCATGTCGGCCAAGGCGCTGCTCGACCGCAACCCGCGCCCCACTGAGGAGGAGGCGCGCTGGGCCATCGCCGGCAACCTCTGCCGCTGCACCGGCTACGA
>JACQUS010000338.1 GCA_016210125.1 Chloroflexota bacterium
GACTACTACATGCCGGGCATGGATGGCGCCGAGGCCACGCGGCGGATCAAAGAGAAGCTGCCGCACGCCAAGATCGTCATGCTGACGGGTGCGGAGGACGAGGCGGCGCGCATGAGTGCCGTCGAGGCCGGGGTGAGCGGCTACCTGACGAAAGACACTGCGCTCCAGCAGATCGTCGAGGCCGTGCGGGACGTGTACGCCGGGAAGGTGCTCATCCCACCGTCGGTGCTGGCCGAGCTGCTCCAGCGGCTGGTGGCCATGCGCAGGAAGACCGAGGAGGCTCGCAAGCTGGCCAGCTTGCTGACGCAGCGCGAGTTGGAGGTCGTGCGGGCCATCGCCGCCGGCGAGAGCAATAAGGAGATCACCGAGCGGCTCTACATTAGCATGCACACGCTGCGCAATCACCTGCGGAACGTGATGGCCAAGCTGGATTGCCGCTCGAAGACTGAGATGCTGACCCTCGCCCTGCGCCACGGGCTCGTGGACATGCCGCAGTAGCCCGCTCGCCGCGTCGCGTCCTCGACCTCAGGCACGTTCGTGGCCAGCGTCGTGCAGCCGCCGCAGGGCCTCCACCGCGGCGCGCAGCCCGGCGCGCGCCTCTTCGGCTATCGCGCGCTCGCGCTCGCCCAGCGTGCTCAGGCGGAGCAGCAGTTCGACGCGACCGGCGGCCGCCTCCAGCGGGCTGCCGACGCTTGCGGCCACGCCGCGCGCCGCGCGCAGCGCCGCCTCGAGGCGCGCCGTACGCCGCTCGGCGGCCAGCCGACGGGCGCTCAGGAGCGCATCGGCCGCGTGCCGCGCCAGGAGTTGGAGCATCTGGCGATCGTCCGCCGTCCAGGTGCGCGGAGTGAGCGCGTTGACGATGAGCACCCCCTGCGCCTGCTTATCCGCTACGAGCGGCGCGAGGATGATCGACGCAACGCCGCCGGCCAGGAGCTCCGGTATCGTCGACGGATGGCCGGGGTAATCGTCGACCGCGATCACCTCTCGGGTCCGCAGCGCCCGTTCGATGAGCGGGCGCGCCGCCCGCGGGTAGCGCGTAGCCAGTGGCAGCAGCTCGCTTCCGTAGGCCGCGCGGAGCACCAGCTCATCCGTCGTGGCCTCCAGAAGCCAGAGCCGCGCGACCTCACCGCCCAGGAGCTGGCTTGCAGCCTCGACGGTGTGGTGTAGGACTTGATGCTCGTCGGACTGTTGGACGACCTCCAGCGCCAGGGCGTGCAGGACGGCCAGGCGCTCGGCGTACTCGGCGGCCCGGCGCTGCTCGGCCAGGGCGCGGGCCTGCGCGAAGGCCGTCGCCGCCTGCTGCGCGAAGAGCGTCATAAGCTGAGCATCTTCGTCGGTGAATGCTCCGATGCGCGTGGCCGCGACCGTGAGGACCCCCAGAGGCTCGTCGCGCAGGCGAAGAGGAACCGCCAGGACCGAGCGCCGGCCGGCCCAGAGGTCCGATGACAGGGCTTGCGGCCAGGTGGGATAGTCATCGACGAGCACCGGCTTGCCCGTGGCGAACGCCTGCCCGGCCGCCCCTTCGCCCGACCGGATGCGCTCCAGCGGCGGCTCGCCCGTCTCGCCGTCGACGGCCGCGACGACGAGCCGCTGGGCGTCGCTCTGCCACAGCCGTACGACGGCGCGCTCGGCGCTCAGCAAGCAGCGCGCCCTCGCCCCGATGAGTTGGAGCGCGGCGTGCGGGTCGCTCTCCTGTGCCAATGCCGCGGCGGTCTCGTGAAGCGTCTCCAGGCGCTCGGCACGCCGCCGGGCGGCCTCCAAGGCCTCGATGCGGCTGACGCCCGCGCTGAGGACGCGGCCTACGAGATCGAGCACCGCAACGTCGTTGTCGCTGTAGCGGGCAGAAGGCCGGCCGACGGCGGCCAGCGTGCCGATGACGCGCATGCCCACGCGCAGGGGCACGGCCAGGCCGGGCCGCTGTGTCAGGTCGCGAAGCTCCGGCCACTCGTCGGCGAAGGCCGACAGGTGGTTCGTCAGGACGGGCTTGCCGGTAGAGAGCGTGGTGCCCGACAAGCCCTGCCCAGGCGCCAGGTCGTGCGTCGCGCGGGGCGCGCGGGGGCCGGCGCTCGAGTGGAGCACGAGCCGCTGCGTGGTGTGGTCGTAGAGGCGCACCGACACCCAGTCGGCTTCGAGGAGGGGTGCGACGCGCGTCGCGGCCTGCGCTAGGACCTCGCTGAGGGCGCCCGCGGCTCCGGCGATGGCGGCGACCTCCGCCGCGGCCTGCAGGCGCTCGGTCTGCGACGGTCTCTTCGGCCGGGGTATCTCGATCTGTCTTGGCGTCACGGCGCACCACCCAGCAGTCGCCATGGCACGACCTGTGCGCGAGGGAGCAACTGCGATAAGTCTATGCGGGCGCGCCTGCTAGGTCAAAGTGGGTTCGCGCGCTGCGCAGCGCAGCTCTGGTCGTGCGGGGTACTGCGGTGCGCGTGGTATACTCCCGCGGTGTTCGATAAGTCCGCCGTCGTCATCGCGGCCTTCAGTAGCACGATTTTCCTCTCCGTCACCTCGTTCACCTTCGTGGCGCCGCTGCTCGTGGCGCTGGCCCAGGAGTTCGGCACGACCGTGCCGGTCGTCGGGCAGCTCACCGCGGCGACGGCCATCCCCTGGGGGCTAGTGGCGCCGATCATCGGCCCGCTCTCCGACCGCTACGGCCGCCGGCCGCTGCTGCTGGCCGGGTCGTTCGGCATGGGGCTGACCACGGCGGCCGCGGCCTTCGCCCAGGACCTGCCGACGCTGCTCGTGCTGCGCTTCCTGACCGGCTGTGCCGGCGCGGCGACGTCACCGTCGGTGATGGCCAGCACGGCCGATATGTTCCAAGGGCCGGCGCGGGCGCGCGCCTACGGCTGGGTGCACGGCGGCTTCGCGTTCGCGGCGCTGGTCGGCGTGCCGCTCGCCGCGGTACTCGCCGGGGCCACCCACTGGCGCGTCAGCTTCCTGGCCGTAGGCGGCGCGCTGATGGCGCTGACCCTCGTGCTCACCCGTGTGCCCATGCTCCGACCGAGCCAGCGGGCAGTGGGCTATGCGCGTGCCTATGTCGCCTTGCTGCGCCAGCGGCCCATGTGGCTCATCCTGGGTAGCAATGCGCTGGAGCGCACGGTCTACGGCGCGGCGACGACCTACCTCCCGCCGTTCCTTATCCAACAGTATGACCTGTCGCTCGGCGCGGTGGCGCCGGTGCTGGCCATCACCGCCGTGGGCAGCCTCGTCGGCAACCTGGCCGGCGGCCGCGCCAGCGCGCGCGTGCCGCCGGCGCTGCTCTTCGCGCTCTGCCAGGGCGCCGCCGGAGCGGCGGGGCTGCTCATCCTCGGCCTGGCGTGGCCGCTGGCCCTCGCCGGGGCACTGATCTGGCTCTTCGGGGCGTTCAACGCCTACAGCCGCCCGACGTTCCTCAGCCTCGTCATGGACCTCGGCGCCACAGCGCGGGGGAGCATGCTCGGCATCCTCTCGACGACCAACCAGGGGGGCATTACGCTCGGCGCCGCGGCCGGGGGCCTGGCGCTCGCGGTGGGCGGCTATGCGGCGGTCGGCGTGCTTATCGCCGGGCTCGGCCTGGGTGCGGCGCTGCTGGCCCTCTGGCTCAGTCGGGCGCTGGTCGCGGCGCGGCCACGCGACGGCGAGCCGGCCGACGCCGTGTGGCGGGGCTAGGCCGCCGCTAGCGGTACGGCCGGCCGGCCGTGTCGACGACGAATTTGACGTCGGCGCTGTCGGTGGCCTTGCCTTTGGCGTCGAGCAGCGCCGGCCGGCCCTCGCGTAGCCGGTAGCGCCGCAGAAGCATCTCGCCGTTGCGGTTCTCGGCGGCGACGAGGTCGCCGTCGCGCGGCGGGCGGTCACTGAGGTCGAGCAGGACGATCTCGGCGCCGCACCAGGGGCAGGAGCGCACACGCTCCGACGGCGGCCAGAGGACGAGCGCGCAGCTCGGGCATGCCGAGGCAGTGACGCGCGTCTCAGAGCGCGCCGCGGCCTGCGGCGTGGTCTCGGCGGATTGCTTGCCGAAGAGCCGGTCCAGGAAGCCCATTGACGAGATGCCAACCATCCGGGGGATGTTCGCGTCGGTGCTCCAAGTCTACGGTGCAGCGGCGTCCTATGTCAACGGCCATGAGGGGCGGTGATACGCGAGGGGCGGCGACTGGGAATTCTTCATCATTGACAGGGGTGGACGCGCCGCCTATCTTGATGCAAAGCCGCCCCACACCCGCTCACCGATGCGCGATGAGTCCACTTAAGGAGGATGCTCCGCCGTGACCATCGCAATATCTCTGAAGGTGCACGACGGTTTAGTTCTTGCGGCGGACAGCGCAACTACTTTGGTGGGTGCTGGGGCTAGCGGTACTCCCGCGGTAATTAATGTTTACAATAATGCCAATAAGGTGTTTAATCTATACAAGGGATTGCCTATCGGAGGGATGACCTGGGGCGCCGGCAGCATCGGCTATGCCTCGATCGCCACCCTCGCCAAGGACTTCCGAGAGCGCTTAACGTACGCGAAAGCTGGCTATGAGGGCTGGCAACTGAATAGAGACAGCTACACGATCGAGCAGGTTGCTAACCTGGCTCGTCACTACCTTTTTGAGGAGCAATATCAGTCCATCTTGGGAGCTGTGTCCACCAACCTGAAACCATCACTGGGGTTCCTAGTGACGGGATACTCAGCAGGTAGCGGCCTAGCGGAAGAGTGGCTGATCGAAATCGACTCCGGGCAATGCCCTGCACCGAGGCTACTCCAGGCGGCTGACGCGACGGGCGTCAGTTGGTTCGGCCAGAGGGATGTGCTGCACCGACTTCTCATGGGCTATTCAGAGCGTCTCCCCGGCGTTCTCGATGGCATGGGTGTTAGCCAGCAAGACCTCGACCCAGTTATGAATACCATCCAGACGGCACTCAGGGCGGACCAGGCGGTCGTGCAACCGCCAATGCCAATCCAGGATGCCATTGACCTGGCAGCGTTCTTGGCAGAGACGACGGCCCAGTTTACCCGATTCGCCGCGGGGCCAAATACCGTCGGCGGAGAGATTGAGGTAGCGGCGATCACGAAGCACGAGGGCTTCAAGTGGGTCCGCCGTAAGCACTACTACGATGTCAGATTCAACCCCCCGGTTGCGCACAGTTCGTAGGAGGCTATATGAAGCTCAAGCTCCGAGCGAAGACCACGACCGGCAAGAAGGCTGCGTCTGCGGTCCCGCAGCCTCCTCCAGCGCCGTTCAAGATCGCGCCCGACTCTGTGGCTGGCTACACACTCTCCATCAGCCGAGAGGACTATGTGAAGAGCATCTCACGGGGCGAGGTATCCACTCCGCAGCGAAAGCGTGAGGAGGGCGCAAAGTCTCGGTAGTCGGGCCAGGGCCTTTCCATTCTTTGACAACATGGCACAATGGGTGCATGGACACGGAAGCGATGGTGCGGCGTCTGTTGGACACCTTCGCTGCGGTGCCCGACCCGCGTTCGGCGCAAGGGCGGCGGCATCCACTGGGTGCCATCCTGACGCTGGCCACGGCGGCGATGCTTGCTGGTGCCCGCACCCTGTATGACATCTGGCAGTGGGGACGGATCCAGGAGCCGGCCGTGGTGCGTGCCTTGGGCTTCACGCGGGAGAAGACCCCTGCCGTCTCCACGCTGCATCGGGTCTTTCGCGCCTTGGACGTGGACGCGTTCGAGGCGCCGCTGCGCGCGGCCGGCGCGGCCAATGCCGGCCAAGTCAAAGGAGGCGGGCTGGGAGTTTCCCGGGAATGGGGAACGATGTTAGGGTGCGCGCACACGGTAGGCAGCCAAATCCTCCGTCGTCATCTCCTCGGGCGGCACGAGCCGGTAGTGTCGCTCCGAGGAGATGGCTAGGCCGCTCGCGCTCTCCTCGAACTCGAAGAGCGCGATGAGGTTCGCGCCCATAAATTGGGCCCCTATCGGGCGACAGATCAATGCGGGAAACTTGGCGGCGCACAGCGCCAGGTCCTGCTCGACCTGCACGACGCCGATCTTATCATTGCCACCTTTCGCCTGCAGGGGAAAGACGTAGTGCGCACCGCGCCGGTCGATGCCGATGTAGATCTCGTCGGTCTCGACCTGGCCAACGCCGGGCACGTGCGTGCGCAGGTGGCTCTGCAAGGAGTAGCAGGCGACGCCGGTGAACACGTCGATGAGTCTGTTGTAGCGCAGCTTCGCCAGCAGTGCCTGCTCGTCGCTCAAAGAGTACAGCGCGATGACGCCCGGCGTGGCGTCCGGCACCTTCGTCTCGGCGAGCAGCCGATTCGGCGTAATCGCCACGAGCGCCGTCGCCACGAAGCGGTAGCGCGATGGCCCGGCCGGCCGGATGATCCAGCCCTCGCCTTCGGGTGCCCTGGCGCGTATGGACTCGGGAAGCACTGTGCGGTAGCGAAAGCTGTAGACCACGTCGCCAAGATTCTTTGGGAGCTTGATACCCAACTCTCGGGCAGCCTCCTCGATCTCCTCCCGCTCGAAGGTGACCTCGCGCCGACCCGGTTCGTATCGTGACAGGAAGATACGCTCGATGATCTGCGTGTACCGATTGCGATCGGTCATCGCGGCGACCGCACGTTACCCGGCCAGCGCAGCAGCAGGACCTCCTCGCGGAGCTGCGCGCGCGTCGCCGTCGCCAGACGGGTGCGGAAGAGATCGCGGCCGAGGACCTCGTAGCCCAGGGATTGGGCGATGTCGGCCAAGAGCTCGCCGGTGCGGATCATGACCCGAAGGTAGGAGGCCTGGTCGCCGACGACGTAGGCCAACCGTGCGCCGGGCCGGAGGACGGCGCGGAGGTCCGCTAGGTGGCGCTTCATCCCGCCGAAATAGAGCACCGTGAGCCTGGCATACAGCCGCTCGAAGCCCGACGTCTTGCCAAGCTCGATGCGCCTGACCTCGATGGCCCGGGCGATACGCTGAATCTCCGCATGGTCGGCGACCCAGGTGTCGTCATCATCGTCCTTGTACACGCTCCGTGTGTTGGAGCGCACTAGCGTTCGCTTGAGCCGCCGTAGGTCGGCCTTGTCGCGGATGAAGCCCAGCAGCACCGATTCGAGGCGCGTCGTCCGCGTGTAGTCCTTCTCGTTCGGGTATGGCGGCGAGGTAATCACCGCGTCGATGGACTCGGGGCTCAGAACCTGCGAGAGCTGTCGCGCATCGGCGCGGTGGACGGCGGCGGGCACGTCAGCGAGCCGCTGGAGCTCACGCAGGTCGTCGGCCATCGCGCGGACGGCGGCGAGCCACGGGGCGACCACCGGGGCATCGGACTTCGCCGGCCCGACCCCGACCTCCGGGCCGAACTGCAGGTTGCTGACCGACGAGACCAGCACCTTGGCAAGCGCCAAGCGCTCGTGGCCATGGTAGCGCTCGTCGTACAGCCGCTGCAGACAGTCCAGCAAGGCGAGCGTCTTGTGGAGCGGCAGCGGGCTGATCGAGTCGGTCAACAGAAGGTTCTGGCGCTCTGGCGGCAGCGCGCGCAGTGGGCCGCGCGGCTCGGTGGCCGGTGTGAACCAAGGCGCGTCCTCGATGCCCTCGGCGCCCAACGCGGCGGCTGCCACCTCGGCGACGCGGCCGGCGTGCTCGACGAGGCCACCGGGGTCGACGCGCCAGACGATCTTGACCTGGCTGGCGAAGCAGGCCCAGGGGTAGACCTCGAGGCCCACGCTCGGAAGGCCCAGCTTCTTGCACTCGACGACGGTCGTTCCTGTGCCGCAGAACGGGTCCAAC
>JACQUS010000320.1 GCA_016210125.1 Chloroflexota bacterium
GCAGTGCGGCTTCCAGGACAACCAGGCCAAGGGCCTGCCGCTCATTATGGGCCTGGTCATCCTCTACGACCCGCAGACCGGCGAGCCGCAGGTCATCCTCGACTCGGCCACGGTCACGGCCATCCGTACCGCCGCCGCCTCGGCCATGGCCACCAAGCACCGCGCCCGCGCGGGCAAGGAAGGCGCCGCCGAGGCGTTCCCCTCGCGGCCTTCCCTCGTGCACAATGGCGCAGCCGAGCGCGGCGATCAGCGATAGCCAGAGCGCCAAGACCACCGACGCAGGGTGGGACGTGCCTGGGGACGCGCGCCCTAGCCGAGGGCCACGGCGGCCTTGCGCGCCCGCGCGCGGTCGTCGGCCTTCAACAGGCGCTTGCGGAGGCGGATGCTGGCGGGCGTCACCTCGACCAACTCGTCGTCCTCGATGAAGTCCAGGGCCTGCTCGAGGCTCAGGCGCACCGCCGGCGACAGGCGCACCTGGATCTCGGCCGTCGAGGCGCGCATGTTGGTCAGCTTCTTCTCTTTGCAGACGTTCACCGCCAGATCGCCCTCGCGCGCCTGCAGGCCGACGATCATGCCCTCGAAGACACGCGTCCCCGGCTCGATGAACGTGACGCCGCGCTCCTGGGCGTTGGCCAGCCCGTAGGTCGTCGCCACGCCAGCCTCGAAGGCCACCAGCGCGCCGCTGCGGCTGCTGCGCAGCTTGCCGGCCCACGGCCGGTAGCCGAGCAGCAGGCTGCTCATCGTGCCGCTGCCCCCCGTGAGGGTCAGGAACTGGTTGCGGAAGCCGATGAGCCCGCGCGTGGGGATGGTGTACTCGAGGCGCACGCCGCCACGGCCGTCGTGGTGCACGTTCTGCATCGCGCCGCCGCGCTTGGCCAAGGCCTCGGTGAGCA
This sequence comes from Chloroflexota bacterium, assembly GCA_016210125.1. Classification (GTDB taxonomy): domain Bacteria; phylum Chloroflexota; class UBA6077; order FW602-bin22; family JACQUS01; genus JACQUS01. The sequence continues at coordinate 894 of JACQUS010000320.1, forward strand.
CGCCGATGTAGGTCTCATCGGTGTCGACCACCAGCTCCTCGAACGGCTCGTGCACCTGCCCGCCGATCACCTTGGTGATGACCTCGGGGCGGGAGACCTCGAGCTCGTAGCCCTCGCGGCGCAGCACTTCGATCAGGATACTCAGGTGCAGCTCGCCGCGGCCCGACACGAGGAAGACGTCGGCGTCGGCGGTGTCGGCGACGCGCAGGCCAACGTTGGTCTCCAGCTCACGGAAGAGACGCTCGCGGATCTGCCGTGAGGTGCAGAAGCGCCCCTCCTGCCCGCCGAAGGGCGCAGTGTTCACGCCGAAGGTCATCTGGACTGTCGGCTCCTCGACGGCGATGGTTGGCAGGGCCTCCGGCGCGTCGGCTGCGGCCACCGTCTCGCCGACGTTGACGTCCTCGATGCCGCTGAGGGCCACGATGTCGCCGGCCAGCGCCTCGTCGACCTCCTGCCGCTCCAGCCCCAGAAAGGTGAACACCTGGTTGACGCGCGCGCGCCGCTCGGCGCTGGCGCGGTCGATGCGCACGACGGCGGCGCCGGGCCGCACGCGGCCGCGGAAGACGCGGCCGATGGCGATCTTGCCGCGGTAGCTATCGTAGTCCAGCGCCGTCACCAGGAGCTGGAACGGCCCCGCGAGGTCCACGACCGGCGCCGGCACCGCCTCAAGGATCGACTGGAAGAGCGGCTGCATCGAGGTGCCGGGCACCGCCGGGTCGAGCGTCGCCGTGCCGGCCTTGGCGTTGGTGTAGAGGATCGGGAAATCGAGCTGCTCGGCGTCGGTGGCTAGAATCAGGAACAGGTCCTGCGTCAGCTCGACGACCTCGGCCGGGCGGGCCGACGGGCGGTCGATCTTGTTCACGACGACGATGACCTTGAGCCCCAGCTCCAGCGCCTTGCGCAGGACGACGCGCGTCTGCGGCATCGGGCCGTCGGTAGCGTCGACCAGCAGCAGGCAGCCGTCAGCCATGTTCAGCACGCGCTCGACCTCGCCGCCGAAGTCGGCGTGGCCCGGCGTGTCGATGATGTTGATGCGCACGCCCTGATACATCACCGCCGTGTTCTTGGCCAGGATGGTGATGCCGCGCTCGCGCTCCAGCTCGTTGGAGTCGAGGATCAGCTCACCCACGTGCTCGTGCTCGTGGAAGATGGCGCTCTGCTTGAGCAAGGCGTCCACCAGCGTGGTCTTGCCGTGGTCGACGTGGGCGATGATGGCGATGTTGCGCAGCGGTCGGACGGTAGCCGTCAAGCTCTCTCGCTTTCGGAACGTGTTTGCCGCCGAACACGCCGTGCGGGAGACTACCGCCCTGCGCTGCCCGCAAGACGCCAGTCTCCCGCACGTCGGACGGGCCGAGCGGTGCTCGCCCCGTATGAAACGCACGCGGCCGCACTGCTTGCATGGTAACAGAAGATCGGGCGCGGTGCAGCGGCTGCCGCGGGCGCAGGCCGGCGAGCCACGTTTTACCAGGCGTTAATAGCTCCTAGTTTTCTGAGTCGAAACACGGACGTCGCCTGTATCCTCCTGCTCGGCCGCCGGTCGCTTCATCGGTCCTCCTTCCGATTCCCTGGGCCCGATTCCCTGGGCGGTGTACTGACACGAGCTACAGCCGCCCCAGGTCGGCCAGAATCTGGGCAGCCCTGGCGAGCGACCGACGGGTGAGCTTCGGCAGCTGTCCCACGACGTCGTCGTAGTCGCACTTATTGCGGGCTCGTCGGAGCCGGCTGAGTTGGATCCCGATTTGCCTTCGCAGAGGGTCCGGATCGTTGCTGAATTGGTCCGCGACGAACTTGTGGGGGTTCCCTATGGCGGGGATCGGGACCCCGTCAACATCCCTCAGCCGGTTGCGAGTTGAGACGTACCCGGCGTAGTACGCCCTGCTTACACCCGCGCGCTGGTGCGCCTCCATTCCGGCGGGAGAGCCTGACACCAGCGTCCCACACAGGGTCTCCGCCAGAGACAGGTACTCAGCCCAGTTGAAGCTCATTCGTCGCTCAGATCAACGCAGAGGAGGCCGCGGGCGCGCCGAACGTGATGCACCCACCATTCCTGGTCGAAACGCCGCAGCGCCTCCAGTGCTTCGCCGTCTTGCAGGATGGTAGACACGCCCAGGAAAAGTTGTTCCTCGTCGCCGTAGTCGGGGTCCGCTAAGAGCTCGAGGCTCATATGGGCACCAGGGATGAACTTTCCAATCTGATCCGCTGCCTCCGCCACAAGCGCCGCCAGCTCCGGCTCCTCTCGCAGCAGACGGTTCACCCCAGGTGGGTCGATGACTTCCAAGCGATCGACCCACGGCCCATTCTCTGCTTCCGAGCGGAGCGGCACTTGGACGCTCACCTTGGACCGCGGGCTGGGCGGTCCGGGCCGGGGTGCCCGTGCGAAATGCCGCCCGAGTTCCGCCTGGACATCCGGAGGCAATGCATAAGCACGCAGAATCGTCGTGTCGATCTCGGCGAGCAACTCTCGGCAGCGCCTGTCGGCCTCTTCGGACGGCTCCGACTCCAGGAATTCACGCTGCTGCTCGTACTCGCGGACCAAGTTGGCGATGCTGGCAAGACCCTCTCGGGACAGGCGGGGGATGGGCACCGCTCTGATCGTCTTGACGCGGTTGTGGCGCTTCTCCTCGCGCAGATCGATGAAGGCGTTCGCGACATGCCCGTTGAGCACGGCAGCGAGAACCTCCACGGGCCACTCGCCTGTGGGCCAGATGCCGTGGAAGTTCTGATAGAGCACGAGCCCTCGACGGTCAGGAACCGCGAACAGTGGCCATGGCCCTCGAGTCAGGCGGTGGGCGTTGGCGAGGACCTTCGGCTCGTCCCACGGGAGGCGGTAGGCCCCACCGCGCATCACGCGCGGGTCCATGTTCACGTAGTGCCGCGCGCGGGTTCGGAAGGGCTCGAAATCGTACTCCACGTTGACCAGACCGTGGGCGAACTCCCTGCGCGGCGCCGCCGAAACCAGTTCGTCCCAGTGTGCCCTTAGTGGAAGCCGGTACTCGATCCCGCGATGGACATCAGCTACCGACCCCAGCGTGGTATACTCGCTGAGGGCATTCCAGATTACCCCCAGCGGGAACCGCCACAGGGCAGACATGGCGACAGCCTCTCCCGTGGGCATCCGAACGCTTGACGACCTCGTTGGCTCACCCGTCGTGAGAAACCGCGGAAAATCCTGGCGCTGCACCGTGGCACAGTGCAGGGCAAGAACTCCGCGGTTCCGCCCGTGCGCGAGGAGAAGAACCGTCTCGACCTCCGAGTGAGCAAACGTCCGATCCGGCAACTCCGTAATCTCGATAGTCCCGTACGTCTCGACTAGGCGCGTTCGGAGATCGCGGAACGCCTGACCGTCGCGGAACACGCGAGGCAAGACAAACGCGAGCAGGTCGGGCGGCTGATCCAGGACACGGGAGAGGATTTCCGCGGCCTGGTTGACCGATCGCAAGTCGTGGTATTTGGCGCGGTCGTGGACCGAGAAGTCCTCGAACGGAGGATTACACAGGACGACCCTTGCCTGAGCGAGCTCGCGCTCGAAGTCCTCCGCAGCGAATACATCGGCTTGCTTCAGTTGCCAGCCGTCGGGGTTCGGGTAGTCAGCGAGCATCAGCGAGAGGCGCGCCACCTCGATCGCGAACGGCTCCTCCTCCATGCCCGCCAACATGCGGACGAAATAGTCGTGGCGCTCTCGGTCGGAGAGCCCTGGCTCGAGCGGCTCACGCAGCCGGCCTAGGGCCGCAATGAGGAACACGGCGTGTCCGGCGAAGGGCTCGAACACCCTCCGTTCGTCCCGACCCAGATGCTCGAACGGGAGTCGGCGGACGACGTACTCGGCGAGTTCGGGCGGCGTACCGTGGATGCTCTGCTGTTTACGAGTCTCGCTGCTGACCAGCGTGTTCTCGTAGATGTAGGCAAGCGTGCGTACGGAGACGTTCTGCAGGTGGAAGCTGCTGCGCATGTAGCGCCAGGCGGCTCGCTGGACCTCCGGGTGGGACACCGCAGGCGGGATCGGCTGCGGTCCGTAGTAGTACCGCTCGACGCGCGACACCACCTCGCTGGCATCACCCGCGGCCCACTGCCCGGGGTGGCCACGATCCGCGAGCAGCTTCGCGGCCAAGAGCCTGAACACGAGGCGATACAGGCCGGCTAGGTCCGCGCCCCCCGCTACATGCTCCTGGTGGGCCTTGAGCGCGCGCGCCAAGGCCTCACGAAGCAGCCTGTCCAGCTTCTTGCGGACCGTGGCTTCGATCGTCGGAACGAGGCCCGCATCGTAGAAGTCGAGTTGCAAGGGCTGGGCCGAGAAGGAGATGGCCTTCGCCCGCGCCACGACCTCCCGCCCCCAGGTGTCCCGCCGCCCTCGCATGACCTCCAGCAGACGATCAGCCGGGAAGCGCTCCTGCAGGACGGGATCGCCCGTCGCGGGCATCTTCCAACGCCCGACCGAGTCCTGATCAAGCACCAGGATCTGGGGGGCTCCTAGCGCGTGAAAGCGGCGCAGGGATTGCGCGTCCTGAGAGCCGACCGTGACGCCGATCCAGGCCGACTCGAACGATGTCGGGATGTGGCCGAAGGCAGCCAAGAGGATACGACGCACGCGCGGCTCCGGCGCCGCGAAATCGGCGAAGTCGTAATTCTCCTTGATTAGCTCGCCCGTGTAACCGAGCTCCCCTAGGCCCTGCTTGACCGCCGCGAGCCAGGTTGCGCCGGCGTGTCTCATGGCAGAGGCTCCATCAGATCCTCGGGTTCCACGCCGAGGGCGTCGGCGAGCTTGCGGACAGTCGTGGGGAATGGCTGGTCACTACCACGCTCGACGCGCGGGATCGTGACGCGGTTTACCCTGGCCTTCTCCCCCAGCTGGTGCTGCGTCAGGGCCTTCCGCTCGCGAACCAATTTGAGCCGCGCCAACTTGAGCATCGTACGCATGATACATCAATTCATCATCGAAGCGACAGCGGAGCGGCGGCGGTGCCACACGTGGTGCCGGCCTCCTCCGCGCTTTGGGAGAGCGCAGACGGCTAGACGCTGCCGTTTCTGCGCGCGGCGTTCCCAGCGCAGATCGCCGCCATCGCCGAGCGCAGCGGGGAGCACACGCGCCGAGCGCGCGAGCTGCGCGCTCTCGCAGCTCGGGTGCGGGAGAGCCTGGGGATCGGGCCGTACGGCGTGCAATTCGAGAGCCGCGCTGAGTCACCCCGAGCCACCATGCGGCGGATTTCCGTTCTGCGGCAGCAGATTTTGGCGCTGCGATGGGGGTTACGAGGCGGGGAGAGTTAATAGCTCCTTAACATCCGATTGCTAGGATACTCTCCGTCGGCGCGCCCTACCGGCCGGCCCCGTGCCCGGCTGCGGCTGCTTCGACAGCCGCCAGCGCCGTGCCGGCCATGGCCGAGCACCTGCGCTCGCGCCAACCATGAGCCAAGGAGAAGTGACCCCGTGCGACGATCCCTTATCCTGATCGCCTTCGGCGTGGCGCTCGTCGGCTGCCAGGCCGCCGCCAGCGGTGCCACCTCGCTGGGCTACGAGTACGGCGCGGCCGCCGCGGCCCCGACGGCCGCGGCGGCGCCGGCCGCGCCCGCCCCGGCCAAGCCCGCGGATGTCCAACCGTCGCCCAAACGGGCCGGGCCGGCCGCCGGCCAGGGCCAGGCGGCCTTGACTACGCCGGCCACCGCGCCGCAGACGTTCCGTATCCTCCCGGAGCAGTCCGAGGTGCGCTACGAGGTGGGCGAGGTCTTCTTCCGCGAGGGCAACCGCTTCAACATCGCCATCGGCATCACCAAGGTCATCGGCGGCGAGGTGCGCGTCGACCGCGCGCAGCCGCGCAACAGCACCATCGGCCCCATCGCCATCGACATCAGCGCGTTCAAGTCCGATCGCGCGCGGCGCGACCAGTTTATCCGCGACCGCTGGCTGGAGTCGGCGCGCTTCCCGATGGCCACGTTCACGCCGACGCGCATCGAGGGCCTGCCCGAGCGCTACGTGGAGGGCGCGGAGCTGGCCCTGCGCGTCACCGGTGACTTGACTATTCGCGAGGCAACCAAGCCGACGACCTTTGCCGTAGCGGCGAAGCTCCAGGGCGACACGCTGACGGCGACCGGCACGACGACCATCCGCATGTCCGACTTCGGCTTCGACCCGCCCGAGATCCTGGGCACGCTCAAGGCCGAGAACGAGGCCAAGCTGGTCTTCACCTTCGTCGCGCTGAGGGCCGGCTAGCGCAGGTCGGGGTCCTGGCCGAGGCGGCTCGGCGCCGGGCCGGCCTGGTCGAGGTACTTGCTCTGCGCGCGCCGCCAGTAGGGCACGTCGGCCGGCGACGAGAGCTCCTCGAAGGTGAACGAGCAGATGCGCATGCCCGGGTAGAGGGCCACCGGCATGCGCCCCAGGTTGCCGAGCTCTAGCGTCGCCCGCCCGCGCCAGCCGGGGTCGAAGACCGACGACGTGCCGTGGACGATGATGCCCAGCCGCGCCAGGCTCGACCGGCCCTCCAGGCGCGCCGCCAGGTCGTCGGCGAGCTCCAGCGCCTCAACCGTCGTCGCCAGGGCGAACTCGCCAGGCTGCATGATGAAGGGCTCGCCCTCCGGCACCACCACCTCGCGCATGATCTCGTCGGTCGGGATGGGGCCGCGCACGTCGATGAACGGGTAGCGGCTGTGCTCGAAGACGCGGAACGTGCCGCCGAGCCGCAGGTCGACCGAGCACGGCCCAAGCTGCCGCTCAAGGTCGATCGATGGCTCGAAGCGTAGCCGGCCCGCCGCGATGCAGCGCCGGATATCACGGTCTGAGAGCACGCGCGCCCTCCCCCGATCGCTGCCATCAGGCTAGCCGTCCGCGCGGCCCGGCGTCAAGCGGCGCTCGGCGAGCCGCGAAGCGCCCGCGGCGCCCGCGTGGTACAGTACCGGTAAGGCGCGCGAGGCAGGAGGCCGGCCGATGAGTGTTGTCGAGGAACAGCCCGCCAGGGAGCCGCGCGAGCACGAGGGGGCCACCCGCAAGAAGGGGCACGGCGTCCTGACGAAGCGACCGAAGGGACGTCCCCTTACGCC
>JACQUS010000322.1 GCA_016210125.1 Chloroflexota bacterium
CCCCTCGGCCTGCCACTTGACCAGGCCGCCGTTGAGGATGCGCACCGGCTCGTGGCCGTAGTAGCGCAGCACCCACCAGAGGCGCGAGGCGAAGTGGCCGCCCTCGTCGTCGTAGCCGACGATCAGCGTGTCGTTGCCGATGCCGAGGCGACGCATCGTCGCCGCCGTCTGCTCCGGGCGGGGCAGGACGTTGGGCGGCTGCGCCTCGACATCGCTGAGCTCCTTGACCCAGTCGACGTAGACGGCACCGGGGATATGCGCGGCGCGGTAGGCTGCGGCCGCGTCGCGCCCGTCGAAGTAATAGCGGCAGTCGACGACGCGCAAGCCGGGCGCGTCGAGGTGGGCCGCCAGCCAGCCAGTCTCGACCAGCAGCGGGTGTGGCGCTGTCAGCATATTTGTGCCCTCCCTTGCGCCGGCTCGGCCTACACGAGATGCTTCAGGCCGACCTTGCGCGCGATGTCCTCGCGCAGCTTGAACTTCTGGACCTTGCCGCTGGGGGTCATCGGAAACTCGCCGACGATCTCGATGCGCTCGGGCAGCTTCTGGACGGCCAGTCCCTTGGCCCGCAGGTAGCCGGTCACGTCCTCGAGCGCGAGGCTCTCGCCGCCTCGGGGGACGATGTAGGCGCAAATGCGCTCGCCGAGCCGCTCGTCGGGCATGCCGACGATGGCGACGTTCTGCACCTTCGGATGCGAGAAGAGCAGGTCCTCTATCTCGGCCGGGCTGATGTTGATGCCGCCACGAATGACGAGGTCCTTCTTGCGGCCGACGACGCGCAGATAAGCGTCCTCGTCGGAGGTGCAGATGTCGCCGGTGTGGAACCACCCCTGCTCGTCGATGGCCGCCCGCGTGGCCTCGGGGCGGCGATAGTAGCCGACGAAGAGCGTCGCGCCGCGGCAGACGTGCTCGCCGGGCTGGTCGGGCGGCAGCGGCTGATTGGCGTCGTCGACGATGCGGCCCTCCATGCCGTTGACGAGGCGGCCGTCGGTGGACACGACCTTGGCAGGCGGCGCGTCGAACGGCGTGATGGAGTGCGCGAAGCACTCGGTGAGTCCATAGGCCGGGACGACCATCAGATTGGGCATGCGCTCGCCGGCGCGGCGCACCAGGTCGCGCGGGATCGGCGCGCCGGCGCAGCAGAAGAAGCGCAGGGACGCGACGTCGTACTGGGCAAGCGTCTCGAGCCCCACGAGCCCGTGGAGGAAGGGTGTCGCGCCCATAGTGAATGTGCAGCGCTCGCGGGCAATGAAGCGGGCGGCCTCCTCGGGGTCCCACATGTCCTGCAGCACCATGGTCGCGCCGAGCATCAGCGGCAGGCGCACGCCGTAGCCGAGGCCGGTGGCGTGGGCGATGGGCGAGGGCATCAGCAGGACGTCGTCGGGGCTCATGCGCAGCGCCTCGGCCATCACGTACGAGCCGTGCAGCGACGTGTTGCTGGTGTGCTGGACGCCCTTGGGCTCGCCGGTGGTGCCGGAGGTGAAGATGAGCAGGACTACCTCGTCGGGATTGCGTCGCATGCCGGCCAGGCGGCGGTGCTCAGCGGCGGCCTCGCGCTCCCACGGGCGCGCCATGAACGCGCGGAAGGACTCCATGCCGCTGGGCACGTCGTCGCCGACGACGAAGACGTGCTGCAGCTCGGGCAGCTCGGGCCATAGCTCGGCGATCATGGCCGTGTGGTCGAAGCGCCGAAACGTCGACGGGATGACGATGGCCTTCGACTCGGCGAAGCGCAGGATGAAGCGCATCTCGGCCTGGCGGAAGATGGTCATGGCCGAGTTGGTGACCGCGCCGATGCGCTCCAGCGCCAGATGGGCGACGACGAACTCGATCCAGTTCGGGAGCTGGACGGTGACGACGTCGCCGGGACCGATGCCTCGGGCCAAGAAGCCGGCGGCGACGCGATCGACGAGCGGGCGCAGCTCGCCGTAGGTGATGCGGCGGAAGGGATCGACAATGGCCGGCTTGGCCGGCCAGCGCGCCGCCGCGCGGTCGAGGTAGTCGGTCAGGACGTGGTCCTTCCAGCGCCCGGCGGCGTAGAACCGCTGGCGCATCTCCTCCGTCAGCGTCGTCTCGCTGCGCATCGTGTCCCTCCTGACAGTCGTGTGCCCCCGCCCCAGCACAAGGGATGATCCGAGGGGCAAAGCCCCTCTCTGGACGCCTGTGAGTCGTTGAGCGGGCGAACGCGTGCTACTCCCGCGAGCAAAAGCGCGAGCCCCAGCGAATGGCCGGGCTCACGTCATGATGGACGCGCGAGCCGGGTGGTTGTCAACCGTCGCACGCCGCACGCGTCCCTTGCGGCTGCGCGCGCGCCGCGGGCTGCGAGCGGCGCCCGGGGCGTGCACGGCCAGCCGGTGCGGCAGGCAGGCGAGCTTGGGTTACGATCCGCTGAGGGCCGGCTGCCCACCCATTGACCTGGCCGCGGGACGCCGGCCTATGATGAATCTGCCGAAAGTGCGGGGCGAGGGAGTAGCCATGACCGAGGCGTTCGTGCTCGACGGGCGAGTCGTCGTCGTCGCCTTCGCGCTGCTCGCGCTGGCTCTCTGGCCCCAGCACGCGCGTCGGCCGCGCCGGCCGGCGCGCCGGCGCCCCAATCGCGGCGGGCGGCGCGTGTAGCGGCGCTCCCGTGCAGCGGGTTCCTTGCGCCACGATCGTCGCTTGTCTCAGAACACCCCTGAGTCGCATGGGCCGGCAAGTCGGCGGCCCCGCCCCCACCACAATCCAAGACGGTCAACCGCAGAGGGGACCACCGTCCCCTCTGCACACCCCTCTTCATCCAAGCCGCTGCGCGGAGGCGCACTATGCATTCGGCCACCCGGACGGCAGCAACCGCTACTTCTGTCCCGGGATCATGGCAGCGCCGCCAGCACCTCCACCAGAGCGGCGGCGCAGCCGTCAGCGATGGCCTCCAGTGCAACCTCCTCGTAGAGCCAGGCGCGCTCCTGCGGGCTGGTCAGGAACGCTCCTTCCAGCAGCGCCGACGGGAATGGCCCACGCAGCGAGAAGAAGTGGCCGTACGGCTTGCCGGCCGCCAGGTCGGACTTGGCCCCGCGGTCGAGGGCCGGGTAGCCGGCCGCGCGGAGCGCTGCCAGCACCTCCCGCTGGACGGCCTCGGCCAGGAGCCGGCTGGACTCGCCTTCGTTGTCCTCGTTGTAGTAGGTCTCGGTGCCCCGAACGCGCGGGTTGGGAAAGCCGTTGAAGTGCAGCGAGAGGTACAGCCGCGCCGGCACCGCCCGCGCGATGCGCGCCTCCTGCTCCAGGCGAATGCGCGTCGTCGGGTCAGGATCGTCGAAGCTGCTTGCCGGCTGGTCGTCCTCGCGCGTCAGGACGACGCTCAGGCCGGCAGTCTCCAGCCGTGCGCGCAGCCGACGCGCCAGGTCGAGCGTGAGCTCGTGCTCGCGCAGCTCGCCGCCCACGGCGCCGATGTCGGCGGCGCTGTGCCCGGGGTCCAGCGCCACGTCGGCCACCGCCGGCGCCGGGGGCGCCTCGTCGGCGCGCATCGGGCTCGCGCTGCCGAGCGCCAGTAGCGTGGCTAGCTGCGCCAGGCCGGCCGCCAGCGCGATGGCTCGCGCCGCATTCTGGGCCTTGAGCATCGCTGCCGTTATCATCTTGGTCGGCTCATCGCACGCGGGCCTGCCGCGGATGCTCCAGCGCGTCGGGATTGACGACGTTGCGCGGCGCGCCAGCCAGGTAGGCGGCCACATTTTCCACCGGCAGCAGCCGCAGCCGCGCGGCGGCCTCGCGGGTCACCCAAGCGACGTGCGGCGTCAGCACGACGTTGTTGAGCGCGGGCCAGGGGCTGTCCGCCGGAAGCGGCTCGTCGGCGAACACGTCGACCCCGGCGGCGGCGACGTGCCCGTCGCGCAGCGCCGCGCGCAGCGCGTCCTCGTCGACGAGCGAGGCGCGGGCCGTGTTGACGAAGATGGCCCCCGGCTTCAGCCAGCCTAGCTCGCGGCGGCCAACGATGCCGGCCGTCTGCGGGCTGGCGCGCAGGTGCAGCGTGACGGCGTCGGCGGCGCGGAAGAGCGCCTGCCACTCGATCAGGCGCGCGCCGACGCGTGCCGCGCGGTCGGGGTCGTGCTGGAAGCTCCAGGCGACGACATCCATGCCCACACCGGCGCCCAGCCGGGCCACCTCCTGGCCGATGGCTCCGAGGCCGACCACGCCCAGCGTCTTGCCGCGCAGCTCGACGCCCTCGACGTGCTCCCAGGCGCCGCTGCGGATGCGCCGGTCCATCAGCGGGACGTGCCGCGCCGCGGCGAGCAGCAGGGCGATGGTGAGCTCGGCGACTGAGACCGCGGAGGCGCCCGGGCAGTTGGTCACGACGACGCCCAGGTCGTTTGCCGCGGCCAGGTCGATGTTGTCCGTGCCCGTGCCCACGACGGCGATCAGGCGCAGGCGCGGCGCTGCCAGCAGCGTCGCGCGGTCGTAGCGCGAGTACGCGCGCACATTGATGGCGATGTCGGCGTCGGCGAGGCGCGCCTGCAGGTCGGCGGGCGAGGCTGCCTTGGTCGGCCAGAGCGCGACGTCGCCCAGAGCGCCCAGGCGCTCCAGCTCGGGCGTGCCCTGGTACACAGGCGGGAAGTCGTCGGGGATGGCGATGCGCACGGCCACGGCGCTAGCCCAGGGGCATCGAGGTGCCCATCACGTGATAGCCCGAGTCGCAGAAAATGACCTCGCCGGTGACGCCACGGCTCAGGTCGCTGGCCAGGAAGAGCGCCACGTCGCCGACCTCGGCAGCCTCGGTGTTCCGGCGCAGCGGCGCAGCCTGCCGGACGTGCTCCTCCATCCGCGGGAAGCCGGGGATCGAGCGCGCGGCCAGGGTGCGGATCGGGCCGGCCGAGATGGCATTGACGCGGATGCTCGGCGGGCCAAGCTCGCTCGCCAGGTAGCGGACGGACGACTCCAGCGCCGCCTTGGCCACGCCCATGACGTTGTATCGGGGGAAGACGCGGTCACTGCCGAGGTAGGTCATGGTAATGATGCTGCCGCCGCCGCGCCGCTCCATCAGCGGGCGGGCGGCCCGCGCCAGCGCGACGAGCGAGTAGGCGCTCACGTCGAGGGCGATGCGAAACGCCTCGCGCGTCGTGTCGACGAAGGTGCCGGCCAGCGCCTCGTGCGGGGCGAAGGCCAGACTGTGGACCAGGATGTCCAGCCCACCGAACGCCTCGTCCAGCCGCGCGAAGGTGCCCTCGATATCCTCGTCGCGCGTAACGTCGCAGGGCATGGTCATGCTGCCGGGTAGCGTCGCGGCCAGCTCGTTGACGGTGTCGCCGACGCGCTCCTGGTAGGTCAGCGCGAGACGTGCGCCGGCCCCGCTGAGCGCCTGGGCGATGCCCCAGGCGATGCTGCGCCGGTTAGCGACGCCGAAGACGACGCCGAGCTTGCCCTGTAGCACGCGCTGACCTCCCTGAGACGGCTTGGGTGCGCGGCGACACGCGCCACTTGCCGGCGAGTGTAGAGGCGGGCCGAGGCGCTGTCAAACGGCGTAGCGAGAGTGGGTGATGAATGGGGTGGGGGCGACTCATCACTCGTCACTCATCACTCCGTTTCGCCAGCGCCTGCGGCGATTCGGGTAGGCGCATGGCCAGGGCCGCCCCGGCGAGCGCCGCGGCGCCGAGCACCCACCAGGCGAGGCGGTAGTCGCCGGTGAGGTCGACGATCAGTCCGAAGACCGGCGGGCCGATGACGACGCCGAGGTTGGCGGAGGTCATCACCACGCCCGAGGCCGCGCCAGCCGCCTGGCGCCCGGCGATCTCAGCGATCAGCGTCAAGCAGACGCCGAGCCAGCCGACCGACGCGAAGCCCAGCAGCAGCACGAGCAGGCCGAACAGGCGCAGGTCGACTGACGCGTCGAGCGCGCCGATGGCCAGCGTCGTCGCCGTTGTCGCCACGCCGGAGGCGACGAGCGCCGGCAGGCGCCGGCCGGCCAGCAGCCGGTCGCTGATAAGTCCCCACCCCAGGCGGCCGAGGACGCCGCCGAGCTGCGCCAGAAACAGTGCCTGCCAGGCGGCTTCCAGCGGCAGCGCCAGCGCCTCCTTGGCGAACAGGGTCATGTACGTGGTCGCGGCGAGCTGCGTGAAGGCGAAGAGCGTGCCCATCGCCAGGACGAGCGTCGCCCACGGCATCGGCGCGCCCTGCTGCTTGGCCTGGCGGGCTTGGCGCAGCTCGTGCTCGTCCGGGTGGGCGCGGAAGAGGCCGGCGACCAGGGCGGCGGTGATGAAGGCGAACACGCCCGTCGCGGCGAAAGCCCCGCGCCAGCCGAAGGCCGCGACGCCGACCGGCACGAGCAGCGCCGCCAGCGCGCCCGAGCCCGGCATGCCCAGGTGCTTGAGGCTCATCGCCGTGGCGCGCACGTGCAGCGGGAACCACAGCACCACGGCCTTGCTGGTCGCCGGGCCGGAGATGCCGCCGACCAGCCCCCCGGCGAACATAGCCACCAGCGCCAAGGCCCATAGCGGCGCCAGCGCCGCCGCCAGCAGCCCGATGCCGACCCCAACGCTACAGACGATGAGCATCGGGCGGATGCCGCGGCGGTCCGTCTGGTCGCCCGCCGGCATCGGGCTGAGCGAGGCGCCGAGGAAGAACGCCGCGACGAGCAGCCCGACCTGCGTACGCGACAGGTCCCACTCGGCCTGGAGGAAAGGGGCTAGCGGGCCGACCGTCTGCGCGCCCAGCAGGATGCTGACCTGCGAGAGCGTGCTGAGCGTGAGGATGACCCAGGCATACTGCGACACGGTCATCGCCCGGCGATGGCCTCGGCCCCCGACAGGAGGCGCTGCGCGCGCTCGACGATCGGGATGTCGATCATCTTGCCGTCTACGGCTACCGAGGCGTAGCCCAGCGCCTCGGCTTCGCGGTACGCCTCGAGGACCCGCCGCGCCCAGGCGACCTCCTCGGCCGACGGCGTGAAGACCGCTTGGATGGGCGCAACCTGGCGCGGGTGGATGGCGCTGCGGGCCTTGAAGCCGAGCTGCCGCGCCAGGCGTGTATCCTCTAGCAGCCCAGCGTCGTCGTCGAGGTCGACGTACACGGAGTCGATAGGGTCGACCCCGGCGGCGTGAGCGGCGACGACGATGTGCGAGCGCGCGTACAGCAGCTCCACGGCGGTGCGTGAGCGGCTGACGCCGAGCACGCTGAGGAAGTCCTCCGCGCCGAGCGAGATGGCCGTCAGGCGTGGCGCGCCGGCGATCGCCCGGGCGTTCAGCAGCCCCTCGGGTGTCTCGATGAGCGCGCGCACCTGAAGGCTGCCGAGCGCGATGCCCTGCAGGCCCTCCAGGCGGTCGAGCGCCTGCGCCACGCGCGCGACCTCGGCCGGGGACTGGACCTTGGGCAGGGCGATGCCTTCCAGTCCGGGCACGACGACGGCGGCCAGGTCGTCCTCGGCCAGGCCGGTCGCTAAGGCATTGACGCGCACGTAGACGCGCTGGCCTTGGGCCGCCAGTCGGGGGATCGCCGCGGCAACCAACTCACGCGTCGCGGCCTTCTGCGCCGGCGGGACGGAGTCCTCCAGGTCGAGGACGAGCGCGTCCGCGCCGACCGTCGGCGCGCGCGCCAGCATGCGCTCGCGGTTGCCGGGCACGTAGAGGTAGCAGCGCGGGGAGACGATCATTGGGTGCGCCTCGCGACGCGCGTTGGGCGTGGCGCCTGACTCTAGCACTCCGCTCGGCGCGGCGTCAACGCGGGGGTGCTGGAGTTTACCCACAAGTCGGTGGGAGGGGGGCTTGCCTCCCGAAGGGCGTAGACTGGCAGTGTGACAGTGCGTCAACGCCACTTGTGGAGGCAAGCCATGTCCGATTGTACGACGGAGCGCAACGCAGCAGCCCGTGAGCACATCGCAGAGGACTTCGCCGCGTTCCTCGACCCCCTGCTTCAGCATCTGCAGACGCACCTCGACCGGCGCTTGGTGTGGTCAGTCCACCAGGCCGTGCAGGCCATCCTCGTCCATCCGCGCCCCGACCAGGCGCTGATGCTGACCACCTTCGCCGAGCAGAGCCCCCATCGGCCGCGCCTGCTCCACACCGTCAAGCGCTTCTGGCGTCTGCTGCACCACCCGGCGCTGTCCACGCACCTGCTGCGCGACTGGCTGCTCCAGCGCGGCACACGGGACTGGCAGGAGACCGCTGACGACCTGGTGATCGTGGACGGCTCGGAGCTGCCCAAGCCCTACGCCCGGCACATGGAGCACCTGTGCCAGGTCCGCAACCCACGGGCCAAGGCTGGCGGCCCCAAGACGGTGTCCGGCTACTGCTTGCTGCTGGCGGTGCGCACCGGCCTCAGCAAAGGAATGGCGCACCTGCTGGACGGGCAGCTCTGGTCCACCCTGACGCCCGGCTTCCTGAGCCAGAACGCCGTCGAGGAGCGGTTTCTCGAGCGTTTAGTGACGCAGGTGGGCCGTCGGGCGGTGCTGGTGCTGGATCGGGGCTTGGGGCGCTTCGCCCTGCTCGGTCTCCTGGCCCGCTGGGGGACCCGGTTCGTGGCCCGCCTGTCCATCGGACGGGACTTTGCCGTGGACGAGCGGGGGCTGGTCAAGCTGCGGCTGCTGGCGTACGGGCTGCCTTTGCCCTATCAGCGGGTGGTCTACGATC
>JACQUS010000327.1 GCA_016210125.1 Chloroflexota bacterium
ACGATGGGCCGACGCTCGCGGCGCAGCTCCACGCCGTGCGACCGAGCGCGGCGGTGGCGGCCCCGGCCGCGCCGGCGGCCGACCTCGCCCCGCCCGCGCTGCGCCCGGCGCCGGCCGCGTCGGCCACGCCGACCCTCGACGAGCTGGGCCGCGATCTCACGGCGCTCGCGCGGGCCGGCAAGCTGACGCCGGTCTTCGGCCGCGACGAGGAGGTGCGCCGCGTAGCGCGCACGCTGCTACGGCGCACCCAGCGCAACCCCGTGCTGCTGGGCGACGCCGGGGTGGGCAAGACGGCCATCGTCGAGGCCCTGGCGCAGCGCATCGCGGCCGGCAACGTGCGCCCGGAGCTGCGCGACCTGCGCATCGTCGAGATCCCGGTCGCCGCGCTGGTGGCCGGGACGAAGTACCGCGGTGAATTCGAGCAGCGCCTGCGCCAGCTCCTGGCCGAGGTGCGGGCCGATCTGCGCATCGTGCTCTTCTTCGACGAGGTGCACACCCTCCTCGGCGCCGGCGCCGCCGAGGGCGCGCCGCTCGACGCCGCGAACATCCTCAAGCCGGCCTTGGCGCGCGGCGAGGTGCGCTGCATCGGGGCGACGACATTCGAGGAGTACCGCCGGCACGTCGAGGGCGACGCGGCACTGGCGCGGCGCTTCCAGCCGCTCGCCGTGGGTGAGCCGTCGCCGGGCGAGGCGCTGGCCATCCTCCGCCAGCTCGCTCCGCGCTTCGCCCAGCACCACGGCGTGCGCATCGACGACGCGGCGCTCGATGCCGCGGTGCGCCTGGCGGTGTCCTACCTGCCTGAGCGCCGCCTGCCCGACAAGGCCATCGACCTCCTCGACGAGGCCTGCGCGCGCGTGCGCCTGCGCACGCTGCGGCCGAGCGAGGGTGGCCAGGCCGCCATCGGCGCCGACGACGTCGCCGCGGCGCTGGCCGACTGGACCGGCATCGCGGCTGGGCGGCTGATGGCCGACGAGCGCCAGCAGCTCCGCGCTATGGAGGACCTTCTGGCGCAGCGGGTCTTCGGGCAGGCCGAGGCCGTGGCCGCCGTAGCGCGAGTGCTGCGCCTAGCGCGCACCGGGCTGAAGGACCCGAACCGGCCGGTCGGCGTGCTGCTCTTCCTCGGGCCGACTGGCGTCGGCAAAACCGAGATGGCCCGCGCCGTGGCCGACGTGCTCTACGGCGACCCCGACTGGCTCAGCCGCTTCGACATGTCCGAGTACGGCGAAGCGCACACCGTGTCCCGCCTGATCGGCGCGCCGCCCGGCTACGTCGGCCACGATGAGCCCGGCCAGCTCAGCGAGGCGCTGCGGCGCCGGCCGCAGAGCGTCGTGCTCTTCGACGAGATCGAGAAAGCCCACTCGCACGTACTCGACCTGTTCCTCCAGCTCTTCGATGCCGGGCGCCTCACCGACGCCCGCGGCCATGTCGTCGACGGCCGCCAAGCCCTGTTTATCTTGACCAGCAACCTCGGGACGACTATCCTGCCGCCGCCGCGGCCCATCGGCTTCGTCAAGGCCGCGCCGCCCGCCGCAGCGCCCAGAGGGCTCGTCGCCACGCTGGCGGAGGCGCTGCGCCCGGAGTTCATCAACCGCATCGACGCCATCGTGCCGTTTCTGCCGCTGGGGCTGCCCGATCTCGAGCGCATCGCCCAGCGTCTGCTGCACGACCTGGCACAGCGCGCCGCCGCCCAGGGCGTCGCCCTCGACGTCGCGCCGGCCGCCGTCGCCGTGCTCGCCGCGCTGGGCCTCGATCCGGCCTTCGGCGCTCGGCCCCTGCGGCGGGCGGTCGAGCGGCTGGTGGCCGAGCCGCTGGCGCAGCTACTGCTGCGCGACCGGCCGCCCGCCGCCGTGCGCGTGGCCATCGACGCCGACGCCGAGGTCGTCGTCGCCCCGGCCGACGACGCGCTATGAGGCAGATCGCTGAGGTGCAGCGCGCCGGCCGAGGCCGTATACTTCGTGCCGCTATGCTGACACCGTGCAAGGAGGTCGCCGCCATGAGCCTACCGAAGACCTGCCACGCCGCCGTCGTCACTGCCTTCGGCGAGCCACTGGAGATTCGCGAGCTTCCCGTGGTGCAGGAGCGCGACCTCGAGCCGGGTGCGCTGCTCGTGCGCGTGGACGTGGCCTCGGTCTGCGGGTCGGACGTCCACCAGTGGGAGGGCATCACCCAGGCGCTGGTGCCGGCTGAGCTGCCGATCGTGCTCGGGCACGAGATGATGGGCACCGTCGTGGCCTTCGGCCCCGGCACGCGCGAGGACTCTATCGGCCAGCCGCTGAAGGAGGGCGATCGCATCCTCTGGACGCACGCCTTCTGCGGCCAGTGCTACGAGTGCCGTGTGCAGCACACGCCGACGCTCTGCCGGCGCAAGCGCCAGTACATGCGCCTGAACTGTGAGCGCTTCCCGTATCTCACTGGCGGCTTCGCGCAGTACTGCTATGTCTTCCCGGCCTCCGGGCGCGTGCGCATCCCCGAAGGCGTGCCCGACGGCGTGGCCTCGGCGGCGAGCTGCGCGCTGCGCACCGTCATGCACGCCTTCGACCGCCTCGGGCGCATCGAGCCGCACCAGCGCGTCGTCGTCCAGGGCGCCGGGCCGCTGGGGCTCTTCGCCACGAGCATGGCCAGCTACGCCGGCGTGCGCGAGCTTATCGTCATCGGCGCGCCGGAGCGGCGGCTGGCGCTGGCGCGGCGCTGGGGCGCGCAGGAGGTCGTGTCGGTCGAGGAGTTCGCGACGGCCGAGCAGCGCGTCGCCCGCGTGAAGGAGCTGACCGGCGGCCTGGGCGGCGACGTCATCATGGAGCTGTCCGGCGCGTCGTACGCCGTGGCCGAGGGGCTGGAGATGCTGCGGCCGGGCGGGCGCTACGTCGTGGTCGGCCAGCTCGGCGGGCCGCTGACGCCGATCCAGGCGGCGCTGATCGTGCGCAAGCAGGCGACGATCCTCGGCGTGCAGTCGGCCGACATCGGGCAGTTCTGGAAGGCGCTGAACTTCGTGCAGCGGGCGGGCGAGCGTTTCGACTTCGAGGCCATGCTGACGACGCGCTACCCGCTCGGGCAGATCAACGAGGCCATCCAGAGCATGCGCGCCTTCCGCGAGATCAAGCCGCTGATTCTGCCCTGGGCCTAGGCCCGCGTATCGACGTTGCCGCCCTTGCCGAACTCGACGGGTGGGCGACGGCGTTGCCGCTCGGCGCGGCGCGAGTCGTCGGACGCCGCGGCCTGGGTCTGCGCGGTCTGCTGCTGGCGCTGCCGGCGCTCGGCCTCGACCGTCTCACGCGGATAGGGTGTCCGCACACCAGCGATGCGTGGCATGATGTTCCTCCTCTTGAGGACCGCTTGAGGACCGCTTGAGGACCGCCGGCCGCACTACGGCCTAACTCTCGTGTCGCCCGCCCTCGGTGCGGCGAGGGCGCGGAGAGCACGGACGCCGCACCCTCCCGCCCGCAGACGGACGGCGGGACACTCGCCCACTCTACCAGGCATTCTAGCACGCTCCGGCGCGCCGTGTGGGCCATGCACGAAGAGGTGGGTTGCCTAGGCCGGCGGCGCGCCGCTTCGCCGCGTATAGGGCACGCGGGCTATTGACAACGGTTCGCAACTACGCATATCATGCAGCAGCGCACGCGAGCGGACGGGAGCTGCCAGCATGATCGACCGCGCGCTCCCCGAGGTGCTTCGTGGCCGTGGCTACCGCGTCACGCCGCAGCGCGTGCTCGTCCGCGAGATCCTCCAGCGCAGCGCCGGCCACCTCAGCGCGCAGGACGTCCACGCAGCGGTGCAGGCGCGCCTGCCCGGCGTCGAGCTATCGACCATCTACCGCGTGCTGGAGCTGTTCGTGCGTCTCGGGCTCGTCGCCAAGAGCGACTTGGGCGAGGGGCGCGCCGTCTACGAGTGGTGTCCCGAGCACGCCGCGCACCATCACCTCATTTGCGAGCACTGCGGCGGCGTCACGCACTTCGGTAGCCCGCGCCTCGGGGCGCTGATCGCCGCGGAGTGCGCGGCGGTGCACTTCGAGCCTCGCGATGTCGACCTGGCCGTCGCCGGCACGTGCCGGCAGTGTCGCAGCGCCTCGGGCTGAGGCTGCGGCGCTGGCCAACGGCTGTGCGTGGGCTCACGACGAGTGCCGGGCAGGGATACACGGAGGAAGGCCATGGCCGACTGGAGCGTCGCACTTCTGTTGGGTACCGCATTGCTCTTGGGTCTCCAGCACGGCGTGGACTGGGACCACCTCGCTGCGATCAGCGACATCACGTCGACCATGCCGGAGACGCGGCGTGGTCTGCTGCTCGGCACCCTCTACGTTCTGGGCCACGCCGCCGTGGTGGTAACCATCGGTCTGCTGGCCATCTGGGCCGGGCTAGAGCTGCCCGAGTGGGTGGACAGCATGATGGAGCCCTTCGTCGGGGCGACGCTCGTGTTCCTCGGCCTGTACATCATCTACTCGCTGGCCCGCGACCGCGAGCACTTCCATATGCGCAGCCGCTGGATGCTGCTCTTCGACGGGCTGCGGACGCTCTGGGACTGGGCCGGCGGCCGGCTGCGCGGCCGCCCGCAGCCGGCCCAGCCGCGCCGGCCGACGACCTACGGGATGCGCACGGCCGTGGGCGTCGGCATGATCCACGGCGTCGGCGCTGAGACGCCGAGCCAGGTGCTGCTCTTCCTGGCCGCGGCCGGGGCCGGCGGGCACGTGCTGGGCAGCGCCGTGCTGCTGGTGTTCGTGCTCGGCCTCGTGCTGGCCAACTCGGCGATCACCGTCGGCTCGCTTTTCGGCTACGCGCGCGCCCGCCGGCACCGCCGCCTCTACGTCGGCGCCGGCGTGCTGACCGCCGTGCTCAGCATGGCCATCGGCCTGCTCTTCCTCACCGGCCAGGGCGCCCTCCTGCCCCCCATCGTCGGCGGGTAAGCAGCGGGCCAGCGGGGCGGTCGTCCACGGGTCCCTTGCTGGCAGCAGCGCAATGCGGGAGGATTAAGGATGGAGGGCAGCTCGTTATGGACATGAAGACTTTTGTCTTTCGCGTCGACCTGGAACGGGAGGACGATGGCCGCTGGAGTGCTTCTGTGCCAACCCTGCCCGGGTGTGCTACCTGGGGCTATAGCAAAGAGGAGGCCATGAGCAGCCTCCGAGAAGCGGCCCAGGCGTATCTCGAGCTTCTTTTCGCAGAGGGCGGCTCGTTGCCGAAAGAGGTAGAAGGGGCAGCGGAAGTCATCCCTGCGCCGGCGGTGGCCGTCACTCTGTGACTGACCTGGGCCACCTCGTTCAACTGCTTCGAAACACCTCGGTCCGAGAGATATCGGCGGCGCTGGAGCGAAACGGTTTTGTTCTCAAGCGCGCAACGAGATCAGGCGGTCGAATCTACAAGCACGCCGATGGAAGAATGGTGGTTCTCCACTACCACCACGGAGCAATACCCTGCCGAGGGGGACACTGCGGAGCTTTCTGAGCGGAACGCGCTGGATGGAGGAGGATTTGAGACGGCTCGGGCTTCTCTGGTAGCTCCATCCCGAGACTTACGGTATGGTTTGGTGTATGAGTAGCTGCGATAGCACGTCCGATGGCCCTCCGGCACGGGCGAGCCTTCCGGAAGCGTCCGCGCCCTGCGCCGATCCAGGCATCGGCCTCTACCTGCACATCCCCTTCTGCAAGACGAAGTGCCACTACTGCGACTTCAACGCCTACGCCGGCCTCGGCGCCTGGCACGCGCGCTACGTCGCCGCCTTGCGGCGTGAGATCGCCCTGGCCGGCGAGCGGTACGGGCCCCTCGCGATGCGGACGCTCTTCTTCGGCGGCGGCACGCCGAGCCTGCTGCCGCCTGAGGCCATCGCCGCGCTCATCGGCGACGCCCGCCGGCACCACGGCGTGCGGCCCGGCGCAGAGGTGACGCTGGAGGCCAACCCAGCGACGGTCGAACTGGCCGGCCTGCGCGCCTTGCGCGCTGCCGGAGTCAACCGCCTCAGCTTCGGTGTGCAGAGCCTCCGGCCGCACGGGCTGCGCGCCCTCGGGCGCGACCACAGCGCCGCGGAGGCGGTGGCCTCCTACGAGCAGGCGCGCGCCGCCGGCTTCGAGAACGTCAACCTCGACTTCATCTACGGCTGGCCCGGCCAGACGCTGGCCGACTGGGACGCCGATCTGGACGCGATGCTGGCCCTGCGGCCGGAGCACCTCTCGCTCTATGCGCTCACCGTCGAGCAGGGCACGCCGCTGGCGCGGCTGGTGGCCCAGGGCCGCGTGCGCCCGGCCGACGACGACCTGTGCGCCGACATGTACGAGCGCGCCGCCGAGCGGCTGGCCGCGGCTGGCTACCGGCACTACGAGATCTCCAACTGGGCGCGCCCGGCGGCGCCTGGCGGCCCGGCGCTCGCCTGCGAGCACAACCTCGTATACTGGCGCAACGAGCCCTACCTCGGCCTTGGCTGCGGCGCGCACTCCTGCTTCGGCGGCCGGCGCTTCTGGAACGTGCTGTCGCCGCAGGAGTACGTCTGCCGCGTCGAGCAGGGCCTGCCCGTCGCGGCCGGCGGCGAGGCGCTGACGCCGGCCCTGGCGCTGGCCGAGGAGGTTATGCTGCGGCTGCGCCTCGACGAGGGGCTGGACTTCGTCGCCGTCGCCGCGCGCCACGGCGCCGACCCGCGCGCCGTCTACGGCCCTGCTCTGGCCGAGCTGGCCGCGCTGGGCCTGCTGGACCTCGACGCCGCCGGCGCTCGGCTGACGCTACGCGGCCGTCTGCTGTCCAACGCCGTCTTCGTGCGCCTGCTGCCAGCGGCATGAGCCACGGGCTGTAATGTAATCCTTATCCCCAGCCGGCAAAACCGCGCCACGCCGCTGCTATACTCCAAGGCGTATTCGGGGATGCGCGACATGGCGGCACGCCGGCCTGTCGGCGTCGGTGGTGGAGGGGGAAGGGCATGGTGGTGCTCACCGCGGCAGCGCCGCGCGTCGACTTGGCCGCCCGCGGCGCCGCGCGGCTCGTCCGCGACGACGCTTGGCTGGTGCAGCACCTCGAAACGCTCTGGGCGCGGCACTTCGCCGACGTGCGGCGCGCCAACCCCATCGACGTGGCCTTCGGCCGACCCTGGAAGACGCGCCTCGGACTGATCACCCTCGGCGAGGAGACGCGCGCCTCCTACATCCGCGTCAACGCGCTGCTGCGCCTGGCTGGTGCGCCGGAGTTCATCGGCACGCTGACTCTGGCGCACGAGCTGGTACACTACGCGCACGGCTTCGGCTCGACGCTGCGGCGCCGCTACCGCCACCCGCACCAGGGCGGCATCGTCGACCGCGAGCTGGTGGCGCGCGGCTTCGGCAACCTTATCGAGCCCTACCGCGCCTGGCTCGACGGGTGCTGGTTCGTCTTCTACGACGAGCACGTGCGCCTGTTCGCCTAGCGCCGGGAGGCCCGGCAGCTTCCGCCACGCGGCCGTGGCCTCTGCCCCCGTCCACCGGCTGTGCACGCCGTTTCGCCCGCGTCATACGATTTGCACCAGATCGCTTGCGCACGCCGGTAGCCCAACCCGACCGGGGAGTGATCGCCAAGGGACCTACGGCCCCCTTTGCACGTCCGGGAGAATGGCTTGCAGCCGGCGCCGCCTCGCCCCACCTCTCCCGGAGCGGTACGCAGAGGTCGCCTTAGCGACCTCTGCACTTCCTCCGACGCCGTCCGCAACGCGCGAGTCCGCGCGGGGAACTGGCATGCACGCCGCAGCCCAGCGCTGGCGATCAGCTCGCGTCAGGCAAGCGCGAGGGGCCGGATCGGGGAGCCGGTCCCACCGACGAAGCGCAGCGGCAGACAGACGAACAGGAACTCGTAGACGCGGTCTCGGGCCAGCTCCTCCAGGTTTAGGACCTCGATGATGTGCACGCCGGCGTCCACCAGCAGCGCCGGATGCACCGTGCGCGACTCGTCGTGCGCCTTCGTCACCTCGTAGGAGATCGTCTCGTCGCCGGTCACGCGCACGCCGCGCTCGACGAGCCAGCGCGCCGCGCTGGCGTCGGGGCCGGGCGTGCCCGTGTCCAGTCCACGAAAGCGCGCCACGTCCGCGAAGTGGGCGATCCAGCCGGTGCGCACGAGCAGTGCATCGCCGGCCTGCACGCGCACGCCCTGCCGCCGCTCGGCCGCGGCCAGATCGTCGGCCGTGACGGCGTAGCCGCCGGGCAGCACGTCCTCGCCTTTCAGCGCGGCGACGTCCAGGAGCACGCCGCGGCAGATGATCGGTGGCACCTCGGTGATATCGAGCTCGCGCAGCCCGCGGCCGCCGCGCTGGATCGCCTGGGCGTCACGACCGCCGTAGCAGCGGCCGTCGCAGCTCACGTGGCCGAGCGCGTCGATGTGCGTGCCGGTGTGCGCGCACATGACGATGACCTCGTTGGCGCTCGACATGCCCCCCGGGCGCACGGTGTCGCCGTGGCGGCGCTGCAAGGTGAGCATGTACTGCGGGTGGTTGTGCGAGATGGGCATACCCTGGTACAGGGGCATGCCGAGGTCGTAGACGCGGGCGCGCGCGAGAGTCGAGAGAAGCTGAGCGACGCCGTCGCTACCGAGCATAGCCTTCCTCCTCGCCGGTGGGCTACTAGCATAGTTTTTGGCTAGCGCCCGCGCAAATAGCAGGGCCTTTCCATTCTTTTGACAGAGTGGCACACTGAGCGCATGGACACAGAAGCGATGGTGCAGGGTCTGCTCGACGCCTTCGCTGCGGTGCCCGACCCGCGTTCGGCGCAAGGGC
>JACQUS010000326.1 GCA_016210125.1 Chloroflexota bacterium
CCGTAGAGGTCGCCGACTACGACTGCGATGGGTGGCAGGAGGTGCTGGTCGACGGCTCGGCGGCCAAGCTGATCCTCGCGCCGCGGCAGGGCGGCGCGCTGGTCGAGTGGGACCTGGTGTCGCCGGCATGGAACCTCTTGGCGACGATGGCCCGGCGGCCCGAAGCCTACCACATCGCCCTGCGCAAGAGCGCCGCCGCGCGCGCCGCGGAGGTCGCGGAGCCCGGCGAGGAGATGCACTCGATCCACGGCGAGGTGCGCGTGAAAGACGAGGGCGTGGTCGATCTGCTGACCTACGACTGGCACGGCCGCCACGGGGCCGTCGAGCACGTCTTGGGGCCGGAGGTGGACTTCGACAGCTTTCGTCGCGCGGTCTACGGCGACGCCGCGGACCTCGCCGTCGAGCCGTGGCACGCCGACCCCCTGGTCGACGGCCGCGGCGCACACGTGCGCCTCTCGCGTATGGCCCGGGTGCGACTCGCCGGCGCGGACGGCGCGCCGCAGGAGTGGCCGCTCGCCGTGGAGAAGACGCTGACTCTGAGCGCGGCGCAGGGCGAGCTGCTGGCGCACTACCGCCTGCACAACCGGGGGGCCGCGCCGCTGCGCGCGCGCTTCGCCAGCGAGTGGAACGCCAACCTGGTCGGCGGGGACAATCCGGCGGCCTACGTGGCCCTACCGGGCCTGGCGGACGGCCGCCTGCCGTTCGACTCCAGCGCCGAGCACGCGGCGGTCGAGCGGCTGGCGCTCGGCAACGACGACCTTGGCGTGCACCTGCGCCTGGCATTGAGCGCGCCGGCGACCCTCTGGCGCTTCTCGGTCGAGAGCGTCTCGTCGAGCGAGGGCGGCGTCGAGCGCGTGCACCAGGGCTCCTGCTTCACCCTCGTCTGGGACCTGGCGCTGGCGCCCGGCGAGGCGTGGACGCGCACGCTGCGCTGGACGTGGGCTTAGCGGGCGCCCGCGCCGGGCAGGAAGCGGCCCCAGCCGGGCCGGCCGATCGGCCGGCCGCCCTGGGCAACCAACTCGCCGCGGACGAACGTCACCACCGGAACGCCGCGCGGCTCGACGCCGGCGAAGGGGCTCCACCCGGCCTTGGACACGATGGCGTCGTCGTCGAGGCGTCGGCGCGCCGCCAGGTCCACCAGCACCAGGTCCGCGTCGGCTCCCGGCCGCAGCGTGCCCTTGCGCGGGTAGAAGCCATAGAGGCGAGCAGGCGTCTCGCTCGCCAGCTCGACCACGCGCTCCAGACTGACGTAGCCGCCGGCTACGCCTTCGAGCAGCAGGGAGAGCGTCGTCTCGACGCCCGGCAGGCCGAACGGGGCCGGCCAAACGCCGCGGGCCTTGTGAGCGCGCGTCGAGGGTGCGTGGTCCGACGACACATGCGTCACCGGGCCGAGGGCCACACGCCGCCACAGCTCCTCACGCTCCCAGCGCGAGCGGGCGCGCGCCGGCGGGGTGAACTTGCGCAGCGCGCCCTGCTCCAGGACCTCGGCCTCTTCGAGATAGAGGTACTGCGGGCAGGTCTCGATCCATAGGTCAGCACCCTGGGCGCGCTGCGCCGCGGCGACGTCCACGACGGCCGGCTGCGCGGCGTGGGCGATGATGGCGCGCACTCTGGCCAGCCGCGCGAGCAGCGCGACGGTGCTGGCGGCCACCAGCTCGGCCTCGCGCGAGCGCCACATGGGCAGGATGCAGCCGCCGGCGACGCCGGCGGCGCGCAGAGCGCCCTCGTTGGCCGCGGTGATGGCCTCGTCCTCGCAGTGCACGAGCGCCAGCCCGCGCAGCTCGGCGATCGCCTGGAAGGCGCGCAGCAGGTCGGCATTGGACAGACCGGGCACGCCGTGCGTCGTGCAGGTGAACAGCTTGAAATACGTGGCCCCGGCGTGCCACAGCGCGGGTAGCTGCTCGATGCGGTCGGGCCAGACGTGGGCCGCCAGGCCGAAGTCGACCAGCGAGCGGTCGCGCAGGTAGTCGGCTTTGCGGCGCAGGTCCTCCGCGTCGAGCACAGGCTGGGCGTGCGTGTGCTCGACGACCGTCGTCACGCCGCCGACCGCCGCCGCCGAGCTGCCGGTGATGAAGTCCTCGCGGTCGGGCTCGGCCGGGTCCATGAAGTGCACGTGGCCGTCGACCACGCCGGGCAGGAGGTAGAGGCCCGCGCCGTCGACCTCGCGCGCGGCTGTGCGGCGCGCCTCGGAGACCTCGGCGACGAGCCCGCCGGCGACGTACACGCTGGCGCGGCGGCGCCAGCGCGAGGTGACGACCGTCGCGCCGTGGATGGCCAGGTCGTAGTCGGCCACCGCTCGCCTCGCGCGGGTGCGAGCGTTCGGCCGCCCGCACGCTGGCTCATCGGAACATAGCGATGGTGAGTTGCCCCACCCCGCCCCAAGAAACATCTCCAAAGGGGGCGTCGCCCCCTTTGGATTCCCCTTTATTATGCGCGATGGTCGCGGCCCGCCATGGGGACAACTCATCTCTGTAGCACAAGGCCGAGGGCATCGTCAAACTGAGCACGGGCGTGTGCCGCGGGCGATGGGTTGCGGCGTGGCTCGGTGGCCACCGGGCGCTGCGTGGTCGGCGCCGGCCGCCGGTGGCGTCACCCGCAGGGCGCCAGGGCCTGGCCGAGCGCCTTGACCAGGTGGCCCATCTTCGGGTGCTCGGGCTGCAGGCCCACGCGCACGCCGTGCGCCTCGATGGCCTGCGCGGCCACCGGCCCGACGGCGGCGACGAGCACGCGCGGGTCGTTGAGCGCGCTGCGCAGGGCCGCGGCCTGGCCATGCGCCTCGGCAATGGCGAAAAGATTGGCGATCTGCGACGAGCTGAGGATGGCCAGCGCGTCGATCCGCCCGGCGAGGCAGGCAGCGATCAGCTCGCGCACGGCGCGGTCGTCGGTCGGCCCCTCCCAGCGGTAGGGCGCGACCTCTTCAACGCGGGCGCCAAGGCGCGCCAGGCCGGCGCGCAGGCGCTCGAGGTACGGCGTCGGCCCGCCGTAGACCTGGAGGCCGAGGGCGCGATCATCCAGGTGCCAGGTGGCCAGCTCGGCCAGCAGCTCGTCGGACGTGTTCGGCTCCGGCGGCACGAAGTCGATGCGCACGCCGTGCTGCTTCAGGACGTAGACCGGCTTCGGCCCGCGGGCGATGACGCGCGCGCGGGCCAACGCGGCGAGTGCGGCATCGAGCCGGCCGTCCTCGGTGGCACGCTCGAGCAGGGCGCGGCAGCCGACGCCGGTGAGGAAGACGACCACGTCGAAGGCGCTAGCCGTCAGCCGTGCGAGCCAGGCGCGCATCGGGCGGTCGTCCTCGACCGGCACCTCGCGCAGCACCGGCGCGACGTAGGGCGTGCCGCCGGCGCGGTCGACCATCTGGGCCAGCTCGGCGGCGCGGCGGGCCTCCAGGAGGGCGATGGTGCGGCCGCACAGCGGGCGCGCGGTGACCTCGACGGTGTCGATCATACGCCCACTCCCCTCGGGACAGATCTTGATAAAAGAACGCGACTATATACAGAATACACGCCAAGTCTAGCCTTCGGCGGCACTCCTGTCAAGCGTCGGGTCGGCCCGTATGCAGCTCACGCCCCCTCGGCGCGGCGGCGTCGCCCACCAGCGGACCACCGCGGGATGAAAATGGGGTGTCCAGAGGGGGCGAAGCCCCCTCCGGGACTCTCTTTTTTGGGGGGAGGAGGCAGGGCCCCGCCCAGTGGGCTAGTTCTCCCGAAAATGGACGGCGAGGGTCCCC
This sequence comes from Chloroflexota bacterium, assembly GCA_016210125.1. GTDB lineage: Bacteria > Chloroflexota > UBA6077 > FW602-bin22 > JACQUS01 > JACQUS01. Next base: position 3,728 of record JACQUS010000326.1, read on the forward strand.
CATCCGGGTGAAAGAGGGAATCCAAAGGGGGCGAAGCCCCCTTTGGGCCGCTTCTACGGTGCGGTGGGCCAGCGCGCTAGCAAGGGCGATGCTCAGGAGGGGCGCGGCTGCGCGCGGTGGACACGTGGTGTGCCTCGTGGTGTAAAATAGGGCACGCCGAGCCAATAGCTTGGCCGGACGCACGACAGGAGCGCCGCATGGCCCAACCGGCGAGCGAGCCGCAGGGCGAGTTCGTCTTCTTGCCTGTGGATACGGTGGCCTTCGGTCGCGGCGCGCTCGAACGCCTGCCGGCCGAGGTCGAGCGACTCGGCTGCCGCCGTGCCTTCATCGTGACCACCGCCTCGCTGCTGCGTGAGCGCACACTGCTTGAGCGCGTGGAGCGCCTGCTCGGCGCGCGCCACGTCGGCACGTTCGGCAGCGTGCGCCAGCACACGCCGAGCGCCGACGTGTGGGCCGCCGCCGAGCAGGCACGCCAGGCCGTGGCCGATCTCATCGTCAGCTTCGGCGGCAGCACGGTGAACGACTGCGCCAAGCTCGTAGCCTACGTGCTCGGCGAGCGCACGGCGGGTATCGGCGGGCTGCTGCGCTGTGGCGTCGAGCACCGCGGGCTGGCCGTGTCCGGCAACCTGCCGCCGCACATCGCTATCACCACGGCCCTTTCGGCCGGCGAGTTCACCACCGGGGCGAGCATCACCGACGAGGCCACGCGGGTCAAGGGGACGGTGAGCCACACGGCGCTGGCGCCGCGCGTCGTCCTGCTCGATCCCAGCGTGACCGTCGCGACGCCGGAGTGGCTGTGGCTATCGAGCGGCATCAAGGCCCTCGACCACGCCGTCGAGCGCTTCTACTCCCCGCTACACCAGCCGCTCGTCGACGCGCTGTGCCTGGAGGCCATCCGCCTGCTCACGCGCAACCTCCCGAGCTCACGCGCGACGACGGAGGAGGGCTTGGCGGCGCGCGGCCAGTGCCAGATCGCCGCCTGGCTCTCGGCCTTCGGCTGGGCGAACGTGCGTGTTGGCCTAAGCCACATTCTTGGCCACCAGATCGGTGGGCGCTGCGGCGTGCCCCACGGCTACACGTCGTGCATCACGATGCCGCACGCCATCCGGTTCGTTCATCGCTGGGCGCCCGACCGGCTCGCGCCCATCGCCGAGGCGCTGGGGCTGCGGGTCGATGAGCGCACGGCCGGCGACGCCGTGGCGCAGGCCGTGGCGCGGCTCGTCGCTGACCTTGGCCTGCCGGGTCGCCTGCGCGAGGTCGGCGTGCCGCTCGAGGCGCTCGACGCGCTGATCGACGCCGCCATGCACGAGGTGGAGTCATCGGAGCACCTGCGCGCCGGCCTCGCCGGCGAGATTCGCCGTGAGGACGTGGCCCGGCTCGTACGGGCAGCGTGGTAGGAGGAGGAGAGAGCATGATCTTGCGCAAGTATCGCGGCCAGCTCCTGGTCGTCCACCAGCCGGATCACGGCGACCAGTGCGCCGACTTCGCGCGGCACTGGGGGAACGCGGCCTGCGACCGGCCGGTGCCGCTCGAAGCGCTGGAGATGGCCGCCGACGAGCACGACAACGGCTGGGCCGAGTGGGAGGTCGCGCCGGCTGTCAACCCCGACACCGGCCAGCCGTACCAGGTCTTCCACGTGCCGGCCGACCAGCACATCGGCTTCTATCGCATCGGCATCGCGCGTGTCGCGCAGGTCGACCCCTACGCCGGCGTCCTCGTCAGCATGCACGGCGCCGGGCTCTACTGCGACCGCTACGGCACGTATCCCATTACGCGCAAGCTCACCGACGGTCAGCGCGAGCTCGTCGCCAGCTACCTCGACGAGCAGGCGGCCCTCCAGGCGCGCCTGCGCGGAGAGGCGGCCCGTGACCCGCGCTACGCGGCGTGCGCCGATCAGGAGACCATCTGGCGCGCCTACAAGCTGCTCCAGGTCTTGGACCGGCTGTCGTTGCAGTTCTGCTACTTCGGCTGCGCGAGCGGGGCCATCGCACCGGCGCCGCTGCGCGTCGGCGCGCCGGACGAGACGATCGCCGTCGTGGGCGACGAGCTGCACACGCTGCGGCTGGCGCCCTACCCGTTCGACGAGTCGCCGCGGACGTTCCCAATCTCGGCCCGGCTGCTGCCCGACCGGCGCTACCGCTCGACCGCGGACTTCCTGGAGACGTACGAGCGGGCCG
>JACQUS010000328.1 GCA_016210125.1 Chloroflexota bacterium
CCGCCCGATTACTTCCGCTACGCGGGCCCCGCCCCCAGGAAGGAGCCGTGGGAGGGCGGCGCGAAGCGCCGCCCTCCCACGGCTTTCCCACCGGGGTGGGGCGGCCCACCGCGCCTGGTGCGCGCTTTCGCGGAAGTGTTCATCCGGAAAGCGTATCACCCGTCGCCGGCGTCAGGCATGGCCGTCGCGGAGGGCCCCATCGCGGCTCGGGGCGGGCGGCAAGGAGCAGGGCGCCACCCTCTTGGCACGCTTGCCTGGGCCGACTATAATCCGCGATGCTGCGCCGCGCCCTCGCGCAGATGGGCGCTGGCGCTGGACGTGCTCAGCCTCGGCGTAGGGGGCTGCACCGTGGTGAACAAGCTTTACACGACGCTCGACGAGGCCGTCGCCGACATCTCCGACGGCGCGACGCTCCTGGTCGGCGGCTTCGGCCCGGCCGGCTCGCCGGCCAACCTCATCCAGGCGGTGCGCCGCCAGGGAGCGCGCGAGCTCACGGTCGTGGCCAACAACTGCGGGCTAGGTGACCTCATCGACACGCTGGTGGGAAACGGCCAGGTGCGCAAGTTCATCGGCTCCTTCCCCATCCGGCCTTCGGCGACGGAGGTGACCAACCTGGAGCGGCTGTATCGCGCCGGCCAGGTTGAGGTCGAGGTCGTGCCGCAGGGCACGCTGGCCGAGCGCGTGCGCGCCGCCGGGGCCGGCATCGCCGCCTTCTACACGCCGACGGGTGCGGGCACGATGGTCGCCGAGGGCAAGGAGACGCGCCTCTTCGACGGGCGTGAGTACGTCCTGGAGCGCGCGCTGAGCGGCGACTTCGCGCTGATCAAAGCCCACCGCGCGGACACGGCCGGCAACCTCGTCTACCACGCGGCGGCGCGCAACTTCAACCCGGTCTTCGCAGCGGCCGGCCGGGTCACGATCGTCGAGGTCGAGGAGGTCGTGCCGGCCGGGGCGCTCGACCCGGAGCTCGTCGTCACGCCCGGCATCTTCGTCGACCGCATCGTCGTCGCCGAGAAGTACGTCGCCTGGTTCGGCTCCCGTGAATGAGGATGCATGAGGATCTTCGATGACCGACGCCGCCATCCGTGACCTCATCGCTCTACGCATCGCCAAGGAGCTGCGCGATGGCTATTTCGTGAACCTGGGCATCGGCCTGCCCACGCTGGTGTCGAACTATATCCCCGACGACATCCAGGTCACCTTCCAGGCCGAGAACGGCATGCTCGGCTACGGGCGCATCGCCGACGAGGCGGAGGCGCACTTCGAGCTCATCAACGCCGGCGGACAGCCGGTGACGCTCGTGCCCGGCGCCTGCTTCTTCGACAGCGCGACGTCGTTCGCCATGATCCGCGGCGGCCACGTCGACCTGACCGTCCTCGGCGCGCTCCAGGTCTCTGAGCGCGGCGACCTCGCCAACTGGCTGCGCCCTGAGCGCGGTGTCGGCAACATCGGCGGGGCCATGGACCTGGTGAGCGGCGCGCGGCGCGTCGTCATCGCCATGGAGCACGTAACCAAGAGCGGCCAGCCGAAGATCGTCAAGGAGTGCCGCTACCCGTTGACGGGCAAGGGGGTGGTGGACCTCGTGGTGACCGATATGGCGGTGGTGGAGGTCACGCCCGAGGGCCTCGTGCTGCGGGAGATCGCCCCCGGCCTGAGCGTTGAGGAGGTGCAGCGCGTAACCGAGCCACGGCTGATCGTGCCGCCCGACCTGAAGGAGATCGAGTACTAGGCGGCAGTCTGTTCCTGATGCTGTCGTGCGGTCGCGTATCAGCGTCCATCCGTACGCACGGAGATCGAGTGACGAGCGCCGCCCGGTCTCGCGTCGTGCGGCGAGTCCATCCGTACGCAAGGAGATCGAGTACTAGGCGGCAACCTGTCTCTGCCCCGAGTCTTTGCTATCCTTGGGGTAGGGACGCCATGGCGTGCGGCCTTATGTGGTGGCGTGATGCTGCGCTGACGGGGAGTGACGAGTGCTCTGGACGTGGTACAGCCCTTGGCTTCACGGCCTCCGTGTATGGAATGACATCAGCCAGCGATACTGGCACATGCTCCTGCTCCCGGCGACCCCGCGCCGCCCGAGCGCCAACGGTGCAGACGGGCCGAACGGCGCGGTCGAGCTCGTCCGCGCGCCGGACGCGGCCGACGCGTCCCCGGCGAGGCCGGCGCGCGGCGCCGCGGCGCCGGCCGTCTTCGGCTTGCGCGCCGGCGATCGGCGCGCCTTTCGGCACACGGTGAGCGAGGCGCATCTCGATGCGTTCACCGTGGCCAGCGGCGATTGCAACCCCCTGCACCTCGACGAGGAGTATGCCGCGCGGACGCGCTTCAGGCGGCGCATCGCCCACGGCATGCTGAGCGCCAGCTTCATCTCCGCTGCGCTGGCCACGCTGGGAGGCAGCGCAGCGACGACGATCTACGTCAGCCAGAGCCTGCGCTTCCTGCGGCCGGTGGTAGTCGGCGACACGATCACGACCGAGCTGACGGTGCGCCACATCGATCCGGCGAAGCACCGGCTGACCGTCGAGACGGTCTGCCGCAACCGTGGCGGCGAGGACGTCGTCGCCGGAGAGGCCGTGGTCATGCTCGACCCTTACCCGTTCGCGGCGTAGTCCGACGGTCGCACCGTGTTGTCCATTTGGCAATGCCCGGTGTGCCGCCCGGCGAGGCGTTCTACTCGTTCCGGTTGGCCATAGCATCATCCGTGCCGGATGCGAGAAGGGGAGTGCA
>JACQUS010000331.1 GCA_016210125.1 Chloroflexota bacterium
GAATGATCTGGGCCGGGTCTCCCGCTACGGGACCGTTGAGGTCAACGAGTTGATGAGCATCGAGCGCTACTCGCACGTGATGCACATCGTCTCCAACGTCGTCGGCACGCTACGGCCTGATATGACGGACTTCGACGCGCTGCGCGCCTGCTTCCCGGCGGGCACGGTGTCCGGCGCGCCGAAGATCCGCGCCATGGAGATCATCGCCGAGATCGAGCCCGACCGCCGGGGGCCGTACGCCGGGGCGGTCGGCTACTTCAGCTACACGGGCAATATGGACACGGCCATAACCATCCGCACCATCGTCGTCAAGGACGGCGTGGCCTACGTCCAAGCCGGCGCCGGCATCGTCGCCGACTCGATTCCGGCCAATGAGTACCGCGAGACGCTCAACAAGGCGCGCGCGATGCTGCTGGCCGTCGACGAGGCCGAGCGCCTGGAGGCAGAGGCGTGATCCTGCTGGTCGACAACTACGACAGCTTCACGTACAACCTGTTCCAGTACCTGAGCGAGCTGGCGGACGACATCGTCGTCCGCCGCCACGACGCGCTCGACCTGGCCGAGCTGGAGGCCTGGCGGCCGCGGGCCATCGTCATCTCGCCCGGGCCGGGCGGTCCGGACGAGGCCGGCGTCTCCGTGCCGCTCATCCAGACGTACGGCCCGCGCGTGCCGATCCTCGGCGTCTGCCTCGGCCACCAGTGCATCGGCCAGGCGTACGGCGGGCGGGTCGTCCGCGCCGGCGAGATCATGCACGGCAAGACCTCGCTCATCTACCACGACGGGCGCGGCGTCTTCGGCGGCCTGCCCAGCCCGTTCGAGGCCATCCGCTACCACTCGCTGGTCGTCGCGCGGCCGACGCTGCCGCCAGAGCTGGAGGTTTGCGCGCAGACGGCCACCGGTCTCATCATGGGCCTGCGGCATCGCGCGCACCCGGTGCACGGCGTGCAGTTCCACCCGGAGTCGATCATGACCGACGTCGGCAAGGACCTCCTGCGCACCTTCCTGGCGCTGGCCGAGCATTTTTGGGCGACGGCGGCGGTGCCGCAGAGGGCCGCCTCGTGATGCCATGCGAGCGGCCCCACCTCTCCCTTTGGTTGGGGACACCCCAAACCCCGCCAGAGGTCGCCAGGGAGACCTCTGGTCTCCCCCGGAGGATAGATCAATGATCGTGCAGGTGCTGGCGAAGCTCTGCGAGGGCCAGACGCTCTCGGTCGCCGAGGCCGCCGAGGTCATGGAGACGCTCATGACCGGGGCGGCGACGCCGGCGCAGGTCGGCGCGCTGCTCGTCGCCCTGCGGCTGCGCGGCGAGACGGTCGAGGAGATGACCGGCTTCGCCCTGGTGATGCGCGCCAAGGCGCTGCGCGTGGCGGTCGACGGCCCGGTGGTCGACACCTGCGGCACCGGCGGCGACGGCTCGGGCACGTTCAACGTCTCGACAGCGGCGGCCTTCGTCGTCGCCGGGGCCGGCGTGGCCGTGGCCAAGCACGGCAACCGCGCCGCGACCAGCCGCTGTGGCAGCGCCGACGTGCTGGAAGCGCTGGGCGTGGCCATGGACCTCGGCCCGGAGCAGGTGGCCGCCTGCATCCGCGAGGCCGGCGTCGGCTTCATGTTCGCCCCGGCCTTCCACCCAGCCATGAAGCACGTCATGCCCGTCCGCCGCGAGCTGGGCGTCCGCACGGTCTTCAACCTGCTTGGCCCGCTGACCAATCCGGCCGGCGCGCAGGCGCAGCTCCTCGGCGTGGCCGACGCGGTGGCGCACGAGAAGATGGCCCGCGTGCTGGCGGCCCTCGGCACGCGCCACGCACTGGTCGTGCGTAGCGTCGACGGCGTCGACGAGCTGACGCTCTCCGCCCCGGCTGTGGTCTACGAGGTACGCGATGGGTCGATCGAGCGCTACCAGGTCGCGCCTGGCGAGCTCGGTCTGGCGCCGGCGCCTACCGAGGCCCTGCGCGGCGGCACGGCCGACGAGAACGCGGCCATCATCCGTGGCGTGTTCGGCGGCGAGCGCAGCCCGCGGCGCGATGTCGTGCTGCTCAACGGCGCTGCGGCGCTGCTGGCCGCCGACGCCGTCGCGACCCTGCGCGACGGCCTGGCGCTGGCGGCCGAAACCGTCGACGCCGGGCGGGCCGCCGCGGCGCTGGAGCGGCTGGCGGCCGTCAGCCAGCGGCTCAGGGGAGCCGGGGCGTGATCCTCAGCGCGATCCTCGAAGAGATCGTCGCCCGCACGCGCGCCGACCTGCCCGCGCGCGAGCGCCGCGTGCCGCTCGACGCGCTGGCGGCGCGGGCGGGGGCCGCTGGGCCGGTGCGCGACTTCGCCGGCGCGCTGCGGCGGCCCGGCGAGGTGGCCATCATCGCTGAGGCCAAGCGGCGCTCGCCGTCGAAGGGCCTGCTCTGCGCCGACTACGACCCGGCGCGCCTGGCGCGCGCCTACGCCGCCGGCGGCGCCGCGGCGCTCTCGGTCCTCACTGAGCCGCACTACTTCGACGGCGCACTGGAGCACCTGGGCGCGGCGCGCGCGGCCGTGGCGCTCCCCGCGCTGCGCAAGGACTTCGTCGTCGCACGCTACCAGGTCGTCGAGGCGCGGGCCTGGGGGGCCGACGCCGTGCTGCTCATCGTCGGAGCGCTCGACGGCGCGGCGCTGGGCGATCTGCTGGCCGAGGCGGCCGCCTGGGGCCTGGCGGCGCTGGTCGAGGTGCACGACGAGCGCGAGCTGGACCGCGCCCTGGCCGCCGGGGCGACGCTCATCGGCGTCAACAACCGCGACCTACGGACGTTCGCGGTTAACCTAAAGACAACCGCGCGGCTGCGGGCGCGCATCCCGGCGCACTGCACGGTCGTCAGCGAGAGCGGCCTGCACAGCGCCGTGGATCTCGCCTGGCTGCGCGATCTGGGCGTGAACGCGGCGCTCGTCGGCGAGGCGCTGGTGACCCAGCCCGACCCCGCCGCCGCCCTGCGCGCGCTGCTGGGCGAGGTGGCCCCGGTGGCGGCCGGGGAGGCTGACAGCCATGGGTGACCGCGGCAGGAGGGCACGATGAAGCGGTCGTTCACCGTCGTGGTCGAGCGCGACCCGGAGAGCACCTGGCTCGTCGGCGAGGTCGTCGAGCTGCCGGGCTGCTACACCCAGGCGCCCGACCTGCCGTCGCTCGAGGCGAACGTGCGGGAGGCAATCCGAGCCTACCTCGCGGCCGTCGAGCCGGACGAGCCGCTGCCGGACTTCGTCGGCACGTGGCGCGTAGAGGTTTCCGTGTGACGAAGCTGAGGCTCGTCGCCTATCGCGACCTGAGCCGCGTGACCGAAATGGCCGGCTTTCATTGGGTGCGTAGTGAGGGGAGCCATAACATCTTCCGGAATCACGAGGGAAGAATCGTGGTGATTCCGGATCACGGCTCGCAGGTGATCGTCCGGCCGCTTCTGCGGAAGATCCTCCGCGATATGGGGCTGGGCGTAGACGAGTACAATCGGCTGCTGGGTGGCGTGTGACATGACCAACACCTGGGTCAAGCTCTGCGGCCTGCGCACGCCGGCCGACGCCGCGGTGGCCGCCGAGGCCGGCGCCGACGCCATCGGGCTGGTCTTCTACCCGCCCAGCCCGCGCTACCTGTGGCTCGCCGAGGCGCAGGCCATCTGCGCCGCGCTGGCCGGCAGCGGCGTGCTGCGCGTCGGCGTCTTCGTCGACGAGCGCCCCGGTGTCGTGCGCGCCGTGGCCGCTGCCTGCCCGCTCGACCTCGTGCAGCTCCACGGCGACGAGGCGCCGGAGGTCGTGGCGGCGCTCGGCGTGCCGGCCATCAAGAGCCTGGCCGTGCGCAGCCCGCAGAGCCTGGCGGTGCTGCCGGCCTACGCCGCCGTGGCGCGCTACCTGCACCTCGACGCCTACGTGCCCGGCGGGCTGCCCGGCGGCAACGGCCAGCCCTTCGCCTGGGAGCTGGCCGTCGAGCCGGCGCGCCGCTACCCGGTGATCCTGGCCGGCGGGCTGGCGCCCGAGAACGTCGGCGCGGCCATCGCCGCCGTCCGGCCCTTCGGCGTCGACGTGTCGAGCGGCACCGAGCGCGGCGGGCGCAAGGACCACGGCCTCATGCGCGCCTTCGTCGTCGCGGTGCGACATGCTGATGCTGCCTTCGGGGAGTCCAGAGGGGGCCGTGCCCCCTCTGGCGGGGTTTGGGGTGTC
>JACQUS010000342.1 GCA_016210125.1 Chloroflexota bacterium
AGTATTAGCGAAGCTTGCCCGCCTCCGGCGGCGCCAAAGGCGGCCAGGGATTAGCGGTTCCAAATGGTCTGTGAAAAAATGCACGCAGGAAAACAACATTTTCAGAGATAGCAGTGCGAATCTCCGCGAATGGACCCGAGCATTCGCGTTGATTCGCGTGATTCGCGGGCCTCTCCTTTCTTATCTTCATCCATGCCTCCGTCCGACCTGACAGAAGCCGACATCCAGCAATTGCTCGCGCGGGTCCCGCGCCTGCGCCGTGAGATTGCCAAGGCGGTCGTCGGCCAGCACGCGGTCGTCGACGAGCTGCTCACGGCCTTCATCGCCGGCGGCCACTGCCTGCTCGAGGGCCTGCCCGGTCTCGGCAAGACGCTGCTTATCCGCACGCTCGCGCAGGCGGTGCAGCTCACGTTCCACCGCATCCAGTTCACGCCCGACCTCATGCCGTCCGACATCATCGGCACCGAGGTGTTGGAGGAGGACCACGCCACCGGCCGGCGCTTTTTCCAGTTCAACCGCGGCCCGATTTTCGGCCAGCTGATCCTCGCCGACGAAATCAACCGCACCCCGCCCAAGACGCAGGCCGCCCTGCTCGAGGCCATGCAGGAAAGCGCCGTGACGTACGGCGGCAAGACCTATGCCCTCGAGCGGCCGTTCTTCGTGCTCGCGACGCAAAACCCCATCGAGCAATCCGGCACCTATCCGCTTCCCGAGGCGCAGCTCGATCGGTTCCTGCTTTATCTCACCATCGACTACCCGACCGAGGCGGAGGAACTCACGATGCTCGCGCGCACGACGGGGGCGCCCACCGCGACGATCGAACCCGTGATGTCGGCCGCCGAGATCGTGCAACTCCAGCAGCTCGCGCGCAGCGTCCTGATCAGCCCCGAACTGCTCGCCTACCTCAATCAGCTCGTCCGCGCCACGCGCGACCGCACCCATCCGACGATCGGCCGCTGGATCCGTTGGGGCGCCGGACCGCGCGCCGGCCAGTCGCTCGTCCTCGCTGCCAAGGCGCGCGCGCTCCTCGCCGGCCGCTTCGCGGTCACGCTCGACGACATCGCCACGCTCGCCGCGCCGGCGCTGCGCCACCGTCTCCTGCTCACGTTTGAAGCCGAGGCGGAAAACGTGAGCCGCGACCACGTGATCCGCGAACTGCTGACCGCCTTCCCCGCGCCAGCGAACCCGCTGTCAGCCTGACCCGTGCCCGCCCATGGCTGCGCCGGCGACCCAACGCTCCATTCTCGACCCGCGGTTGCTCGCGGCCGCGCAACGCCTCGCGCTGACCGCCCGGCGGCTCGTCGCCGGGACCATCGCCGGACGGCACGCGAGCCGCCGTCCCGGCCTCGCGCGCGAGTTCAGTCAGTTCCGTCCCTACCAGCCCGGCGACGAGCCGCGCCACATCGACTGGAAGCTCTTCGCCCGCTCCGACCGCTACTATCTCCGCGAGGGCGAGGTCGACACCCGCGTCGCGATTACGCTCGTGCTCGACGCCACGGCCTCGATGCAGCACCGCGGCGCCGCGCCGGACGCCCCGCGCAAATTCGCCCTCGCCTGCTCGCTGGCCGCCGCGCTCGCCTACCTCGCCGAGAACCAGGGCGACACGCTCGCGCTCCAGATCGTTGCCGACGGCGACGTCCGCTCGATTCTCACCGCCCACCGGCGCCAGCCCTTCCAGCTAATCGTGCAGGCGCTCGCCGCCGCCGAGCCCTCCGGCCGCTGGCCCGCCGACGGCAGCCGGCTCACGCAGGCGCTCCGTCGCGCCGAGCTCGAAGCCGCCAGCGCCACCGACGACACGACCTCGCGTATCACGGTGGTGCTTACCGACGGCCACGAACACGGCGGCGAAATTCGCGCCGCGCTCGCGCCCCTGCGCACGCGGCGGCACGAACTGTTGTTTCTCCAGTTCATCGCGCGCGACGAACGCGAGTTTCCCTACCGCGGCGCCGTGCGGCTCGAGGAGTGGGAAACCGGCCGCGTCATCGAGACGGAGGCGGCGGCGGTGCGGGCCGCGTTCCTCGCCGCTGCGCAACGCGAGCGCGACGCCTGGAGCCGCGCGTGGAACGGCGACCGCTTCGACTATCTCGCGCTCATGACCGACGAACCGCTCGAACTGGGGCTGCGCGCCTTCCTGCGCCGCCGCGCCGGCCGCTGAACCGCCATGCTGCAGTTCGCCGCTCCGCTCGGTTTGCTGGCCGTCGGCGCCCTCGTGGTGCCGCTCGTTTTGCATCTCGTGCGCCAGCCGCTGCAGGTCGTCCGCGTCGGGCGCCTGCCTCTTACCCCCGCCGACCGCCGCGACGTGCGCACGCTGCGCTGGCACGAACCGCTGCTTCTCGCCCTGCGCTGCGCCCTGCTCACCGCGCTCGCCCTCTCGCTCGCCGGTCTGCACTGGCAACCGCGCGCGCCGGCGCCCGCACGGTGGTTGCTCTTCATTCCCGGAACGGCGCTCGACGCGCCGGCTCAGGCCGAGTGGCGGCGGCTGCGCGCCGAGGGTTACGAAGCGCGCGTCCTCTCCGCCGGATTTCCGCCGCTCGCCGATGCTGCGCCTCCTGCCGCGACAGGCGTCGAAGCGTGGTCGCTGTTGCGCGAGGCCGACATGCGATTGCCCGCCGGCTCGCAGGCGGTCGTCTTTGGCCCGACTTGGGCCAGCCAGTTTCACGGCGCCAGGCCGTTGCTGTCGCGCGTGAACGTGCGCTGGCGCGCCACCGCCGGTTCGCCGCCGATGCCCACCGCGGCGCCCTTGCCGCCGCGGGTCGCCATCGTCGCCGGCCCCGACCGCGAAGAAGACGCGCGCTACCTCCGCGCCGCGCTCCACGCCATCGGCGCGGTCGAACCGGCGGATGACGCGCCCGACTGGATCTTCCAGCTCGGCCGCGGCGCGCTGCCCCCCACCCTTGCGCAACGTGTCGAGCAGGGGGCCCATCTCGTCACCGACGCGTCCGACCGCGCCACCGTCGTCGCGGTCAGACGCTGGTTCGACGCCCGCGCGACCTCGATCGCGTTGCGCGAACGCACTGCCGCGGATCCCGGGGTCCCCGTGCTGTGCGACAGCACCGGCGAGCCCCTGCTCACCGAGGAGCGCGTCGGAAATGGCTGGCGGTGGCGTTTCGCGCTGCGCTTCCATCCCGACTGGACCGACTGGCCGCTGCGGAGCGCATTTCCCGCCTGGTGGCGCGATCAAATCAATCCGCGGGCGGCTGCGCCGACGGCAATCGCGCCGGAGCAAGCCGCCCCGGCTTTCGCCGCGACCGGAAAAACTCCCGCGCCCGCCTTGTCTGGTTTCGGCCGCATCGACCTGCGCGGCTGGTGCTGGCTTCTCGCCGCCGTGCTGTTCGCCGGCGAGCGCTGGCTGGGCCGCTCCGCCGGGATCCGGAAGGCGCTCGCATGAACCGCCTTGAACTCGAACGCCGGGCGCGCCTCTGGCGGCGGCATCGTGCGCTCCGCACCGCGTTGTTCAGCATCGCCGGCGGTCTTGCCTCCGGCAGCGGCGTCGTTCGTTTTTCGCCCGCGGGCGCCGCCTTCGCGGCGGTCACGAT
>JACQUS010000360.1 GCA_016210125.1 Chloroflexota bacterium
CCGGTCCCGGCCGAGCCGCGGCCGGGGCCACTGCCGGAGCCGCCGGGCCGGCGCGCCGGGCCGGCGCTGCCTGCGGCGCCGCTGCCGCGCCCGGCAGCGCCGGGGCGGCCTCGCGCGCCGGAGCCAGCGCGAGCGGTGCCGAGCCATCGGGCGTGAACACTGCGGGCCAGAGCAGCCCGCTCGCCGCGGCGACGACCAGCACAGCAGCCAGACCCGCGGCGAGCGCCGGCAGCGCCGGCCAGAGCGGCCCGCGCCTCGGCGCGCCGACGCGCACCGGCGCCGCGCGCAGCGCGAAGGAGCGCGCCGGCTCGGCGCTCGGCAGGGCGCGCAGCAGCGCCACGGTCTGCCGCAGCGTCTCCAGCTCGCCCTGGCACGCGGCGCAGCGCGCCAGGTGGCGCTCCAGGCGCTCGCGCGCCCGGTGGTCCAGCCGGCCGTCGACGTAGTCCGACAGCTCAGCGCGCGGATGCGGTGGTCCGAACAGCATAGCGCTCACGTCTCGGTCCCGGCATAGTGACGATAGGCCGGCGGCAGAAGTTCCCCCTCGGTGCGCAGCGCATCGCGCAGCCTGGCGCGGCCGCGGAAGAGCCGTGAGCGCACGGTGCCCAGGGGCACGCGCATCGCCTCGGCAGTCTCCTCGTAGCTCAAACCCTGCGCGTCGACCAGCACGACGGCTGCGCGCTGGTCGGGCGGGAGCTCCGCCAGGCAGCGCTCGATGGCGCGCGCCAGCTCGGCGCTGAGCGCCTGGCGCTCCGGGTCGTCACGGTCCCCGGCGACGGGCGTGGCCTGGCTGACCACCTCGTCGAGCGGCCGCGGGCCGCGCTTGCGCCGGCGCAGCGCATCGTAGCAGCGGTTGACGACGATGCGCAGCAGCCAGGGGCGAAAAGGCCCGCGGAGGTCGTCCAGGTGCTCGTAGGCGGCGATGAAGCTGTCCTGGGTCACGTCTGCCGCCTCGTCGGCGTCGCCGAGCATGCGCAGCGCGACGTTGTAGGCGAGGCGCTCGTGCGCGCGGACGAGCGCGTTGAAGGCGTCAAGGATGCCCTCGCGCGCGCCGGCGACGAGCGCCGTGTCATCGGTCATAGCCGCCGCGCGAGGTCCACGACCGCGCGCGCGGCACGCCCGTAAACGGGATTGCTACGCTCCAGCAGCAGGAGGCCCAGCTCGAAGAGCACCGGCCCGGCCTGCCGCGCCGCTTCCAGCAGACCCCAGCGCTCCAGGCGCGTGCTGAGCCGGCGCACCCGAGGCTGGCGCTCCAGCAGCAGCAGCGCCACCCCCACGCCGAGGGTCGCCGCGATCACCCAGCGCACCGGGGAGCGCATCAGCGCGCCCCGCGCCAAGCGCGCAGCGGGCCGGCCGCCCGCCGCCACAGAGCCCGTCCCGTCGCCCTGACGCGCCGGCCGAAGACGATCGGTGCGGCGGCCACGCGGGCCGAGCGCGCCACGCCACGCTCCAGGCCCAGTGCCGCGCCCCGTGCCTTGCCAAAGGCGCCGGCCAGCCGGCGGTGGCCGTAGCCGAGGAGACGCGAGGCGGCGAGCAGCGCGACGACCAGCGCCAGACTCAGCATCAGCAGCGCGACGAGCAGGTACATGCTCGCCAGCAGGCCCATGATCTGAATTGCGTCCGCGATCACTCCCCCGCTTCCCAGTGCCGCTTTTCGAGCATAGCACAGGCGTGGTGCACGACCTTGAGCCCAAGCCGCTGGCCCAGCGCGATCAACTCCGGCGTCTCTGCGCCCGGCTGGAGCCAGATGCGCTCCAGGCCAAGCGCGGCGCACTCGCGCAGGACCGTCGCTCCGACCTCTGGCGGGACGACGATGTCGACCACGCCGGGGCGTTCCGGCAGCGCGGCGAGCGACGGGTAGACGTGCAGGACGTCCAGCTCGCCCCCGCGCGGGTTGACCGGGTAGACCGTGTAGCCGGCGCGGTGCATATCCAAGGTGATACGGTTGCCGAACTTCCGCGGCATCTGGGACGCGCCGACCACGGCCCAGACGCGCTCGCTCACGCACTCGTCGACCAGGGCCGCCATGTCGTCGGGCCAAGGGCCCCAGCGCTGGTGGTAGGGCATAGTGCTCCTCACGCCGCTGCGGTCGGCGCCATTGTCGCATCTCAGATCGTCGCATGTGAGCTGGTGACGTCGCAGGTGGTCGCATCTCAGATTGTCGCATCTGAGATGGTGACGTCGCAGGTGGTCGCATCTCAGATTGTCGCATTTCGGCGGCGCGGCGCGCTACCGGGCGGCTGGCCTGCCCGGCCGTGGGCGGCTATGATAGTGGCCGGAGGAGAGCTTGGCGCCGTCCCGGATGAATCGGCTGGGGCTCGCGCTGCTGAGCCTCGGCCACCTCACGGTGGACCTGAATCCGGGCGCGCTGCCGGCGCTGCTTCCGGTGCTCTTCGTCGACCTTCAGCTTAGCTATACGACGGCGGCCGTGGTCGTCACGGTAGCCAACCTGACCTCCTCGGTGATTCAGCCGGTCTTCGGCTGGATCGCCGATCGCGTCTCGCATCGCTGGCTGCTGCCCCTGGGCTGCTTCGTCTCCAGCGCCGGCTTCGCGCTGGCCACCCAGGCGCCGTCGTACGGCGTCCTGCTGGCTCTGATCGTTTGCAGCTCGCTCGGCGTCGCCGTGTACCATCCCGAGGCGGCCCGCGCCGCCAACGCCTTCGCCGGCGCGCGTAAGGCCAGCGGCATGGCTCTGTTCGTCGTCGGCGGCAGCTTCGGCTACGCTCTTGGGCCGGTCGTCCTCGGCGCACTGCTCGCCGCCTACGGCCGGCCCGGCGCAGTCGGCTTTCTCGCCATGGCCGTCCTCGTCCCGCCGCTCCTGGCCATCGCGCTGCCGCGGCTGAGCCAAGCGCCGGCGCGGGCGCCCCGCCGCGCCAAGACCGGCGGCGCCGCGCCGGCCACCGGCTCGCGCCGGGTGATGGCCCTCCTGGTGGCCGTCATCGTCTTTCGTCAATCCGCGCACATGGGCCTGGCCACCTTCATCCCGCTCTACTTCGTCAACCACCTCGGCCAGCCACCGACCGTCGCCACGCAGCTCCTCGCCGCCCTGCTCTTCGGCGGGGTCGTCGGGACGCTCGCCGGCGGGCCGGTAGCCGACCGCTGGGGACGCAAGCCGGTGCTCACCGGCACGCTCTTCCTTTCCGTGCCGCTCCTCTTCCTCTTCCTCGGGTCGAGCGGCGCCGTCGCGCTGGCAGTGCTCTTCGTGGCCGGCGCCATCATGGTGGGGACCTTCTCCGTGACCGTCGTGATGGGGCAGGAGCTGATGCCCGAGCGCACCGCGCTGGCGGCCGGACTGACCGTAGGGCTTTCCGTCGGCATGGCCGGCATCGTCGCCGCGCTGCTCGGCCGCGTGGCCGACACGCTGGGCATCGCCCAGACGATGCTGCTGATCACCCTGCTGCCCCTGCCCGGCGCGCTGCTTAGTCTGGCGCTGCCGGACACATTGCGCCGCGCGCCGCGCCTGGCGGCTGCGGGCCGCTAGGGTCCACCGCGGCAGCGTCGATGCTGTATGCTGCGCGCGGGAGGAGCGGGTGCATCGTCGCGGGCACATGCTGGTGCTCATCGTGCTGGCGCAGGTCAGCAGCTCGCTGCTGGCGCAGGGGCTGCCCACGCTCTTCGCCTTCCTTCAGGCCGACTTCGGCCTGAGCCGCGCCGAGCTGGGGCTGTTCCTCGCCGCGGTGGAGGGCGGCGCCGTTGCTACCTTCATCCTCGGCGGCTGGGCGGCCGACACCCTGGGCGTGCGCTGGCTGATCCCGTCGTCGCAGGCGCTCTTCGGGGCCGTCGGCCTGGCCTTTGCCCAGGCCACGTCGTACGAGATGGGTCTCGCCGTGCTGCCGCTCGCGGGCTTCGCGCTCGGCCTGGGCAGCCCGGCGCTCTCGCTAGCCGTCGTGCACTGGTTTCCGGCGCGCGCCCGCGGCACGGCGATGGGCATCAAGCAGACGGGCGTGCCGCTGGCGGCAATGCTCGCCGCGGCGCTCCTGCCCAGCGTGGCGCTCGCGTACGGCTGGCGCACCGGCATCTCCCTGGTCGGACTCACTAGCCTGGCGCTCGGCGCGCTCACGCTCCTCCTCTACCGCGACCCCCCGGACGCCCGACCCAGGCGCGTGATGATGCGGCTGCGCTGGAGCGACGTCGGTGGGCTGCTGCGCCAGCGTGACCTCTGGGTGGTCAATAGCTTCGCGGCGGTGCTCTTCGCTGCGCAGCTCATCTTCAACGGCTACTTGATCCTCTATTTGCGGGACCAGCTCGGCGTGCCGGTCGTCGCCGGCGGTCTGATCCTCGCCGTGGCGCAGGGCGGGGCCTTCTGCGGCCGCATCGCCTGGGGGCTCGTAAGCGACCTGCTGCTGCGCGGGCGCCGCGTGCCGGCAATCGCTCTGGCCGGGGGCCTCGCCGCGGCGCTGCTGGCCGTGCTCGCACTGCTGCCGGCGAGCGCACCGCTCTGGCTGCTGGCGCTGCTGGCCTTCGGTGTAGGCTTCTCGGCCATGGGCTGGCACGGCCTGCGCCACGCCCTGGTCATGGAGCTGTTCCCGCCGGGCGTCGCCGGCCTGACGTTCGGGGTGAGCCAGACGATGGCCGAGGTCGGCCCGATCCTCGGCCCGCCGCTGTTCGGCGCCGTGGCCGACCACCTCGGCTACCGCCCCGCGTGGCTCGGGCTGGCCGGGCTAACGGCGATCGTCACCGCCCTGCTCGCCCGCGCCCTCGACGAGCACGCGCCGGCAGCGCGGCGCCTCGCCGGCGAGCCGACGGCGTCGGCGGCCGGCACGTCGGCGCCTGACGGGGGCTGAGCGGCGTCCCGCGGCAGACCTCGTCTGCCTTGGCGCTGCGCCCGCTCCCCATACCATTTGCTGCGCAAGTCTGGCGTTTTCGCCCGCGCGCGAGGGCTTACCCCACCCTCTTACTCCCCCTCTCCGCGCGCGAAGGAGGGGGACGGGGGTTGAAGGGGGATGCAGAGGGACTGTGCCCCCCGCACATCGCTCTTGGGGTGGGGCGAGGCAAACACGGTCGCTGATCAGGCGACTGCTACTCGCCCAGCTCCAGCACGAGGTTCAGGTACTCGTCCACACGGGCTTGGCATTCGGGACCGACCACGGCCGTCGACTCGCGCTCCTCGACGATGGCCGAGGTCGGCCCGATCCTCGGCCCGCCGCTGTTCGGCGCCGTGGCCGACCCCCTCGGCTACCGCCCCGCGTGGCTCGGGCTGGCCGGGCTAACGGCGATCGTCACCGCCCTGCTCGCCCGCGGCGTCGACGAGCACGCGCC
>JACQUS010000361.1 GCA_016210125.1 Chloroflexota bacterium
ACACCACGCTCAGCGCCGCGTCGAGGGTCACCACGCTGAAGGTGGCGTTGTCCAGCGTGTCGACCTTGACGTTGTCGACCGAGAGGACGAGGCTGGTGACGGCGCCGATGGAGAAGCTGTAGAGCTCGGTGGCGTTGGCGCCGACTTGGACGGTGAACATCGCCGGGTTCTGGTTGAGCAGGATGATGCCGTTGAACTGCGTCTGCCCGGTGATGGTATCGAGGGAGGTCTTGAGCTGGTCGAGCTCGGCCTTGATGGCCGTGCGGTCGGTAGTAGCGACGACGCTGGTGCCCGCCTGGACGGACAGCTCGCGCATGCGCTGGAGGATCGTCGTCACCTCGGCCAGCGCGCCTTCAGCGGTCTGGACGAGGGAGACGCCATCCTGGGCGTTGCGCGTTGCCTGGGTCATGCCGCGAATCTGCGCGCGGAGCTTCTCGGAGATGTTCAGGCCGGCGGCGTCGTCGGCGGCGCGGTTGATGCGCAGCCCCGAGGAGAGCTTTTCGACCGACCGGGCAAGCATGATGTTGGTCAAGCCCAGGTTGCGCTGGGCGTTGATGGCCATGACGTTGGTGTTAATGCGCATCGCTGTGGCCTCCTTTCCTTTCCTCGTCTGCCCTAACGGCAGGGACGCTGCATCCTGCCACGTCCGTGTGCGGCGCGAGTTCGCTTGGCGCGTGCGTGACTATGCCATCGCTAGCTGCCCTGCGTCTCTAACCTCCTCTACCGTCGCGCTGACCGCTTCGAGCCGTCTATACACAGCATCGGCGGGGCACAAAGATTGCCTAGGGTGGATGCTGACGGCCCCGGTCGGGGAAAAGGCAGGTCGTGACCGGCGGCTTGGACGGCGGCCGTAGGAATGCGTAGGGGCGCGCCACTGGCGCGCCCCTACGTGGGCTATAGGGAGTCTTACTGCGGGGAGTTCGCCGCGATGCTCGAAACACGGTCGGGGGGCGAGGTACGCCTCGCCCCGACGCCGCTGGGGTCAGTCGGAGGGGTACGCGCTAGCGGGCTTGCCAGACGGGCTTACGCTTCTCGGCGAAGGCGCGGATGCCTTCCTTGGCGTCGTCGCTCGCCAGCAGCCGGTCGGCGACGCGGCGGGCGATCTGGATGCGCTCTGGCAGCGAGCGGCTGTAGCCCGTCAGCGTCGCCTCCTTGATGGCCTGCACGGCCAGCGGCGCGTTCTCCATGATCTCATTCGCCCACCGCTCCGCAGCCGGGAGCAGCTCCTCGTGCGGCACGACGGCGTTGACGAGGCGCAGCTCGAGCGCCTCTTGCGGCTGGACGAAGCGCCCGCGGAAGAGGTAGTCGAGCGCGTAGTTGAGCGGGATGCGGTGCGCCAGAAGGGTCGGGCCGCTCACCGAGGAGATGCCGCGCTTGACCTGCGGCCAGCCCATGTAGGCGCGGTCGGACATGATGCGGATGTCGGAGAGCAGGACCAGGCCCCCGCCTTGCGCGAGGCACGGGCCGTTGATCGCGGAGATGATAGGCTTATATATCTCCGACTGCAAGAGGTAGTTGTCGTCGTTCGTCGGCGGAGCCTTCTGGTCCTCGATCGGCTCGAGCAGGTCCTTGCCGGTGCAGAAGGCGCGCCCCTCTGCGGTGATGATGGCCACCCAGACGTCGCGGTTCTCGTGTACGTCGGTCAGAGCCTCGTTCAGCTCCGCGCGCATGGCCTTGTTGATGGAGTTCAGCTTCTCCGGGCGGTTGAGCGTGATCCAGCCGAGGTGATTGCGAACCTCGTAGCGAACGGCGTCACCCATGGGTATCCTCCTCGCGCTGCTTGTGCTTGCTGTGCTTGATGCGCTTTCCCGTCGCGCGCGGCGCAGAGTGCCCCGCCCCCCATCCCGGGGAGAGTGGCAGAGGGGCTCTGCCCCTTCGCACTCCCCTGCTCACACGCGCGCCGAATCACGCCATCGCCATCGCGAAAGAGCATGGCCTGGCACGCTGCGCCGCCGCGGGCGTGCGGCACGGGCTCACGACGCGCGGCCGTCTTCGATGGGTGCTCGGGTGTGCTGGGAGAGCTGGCCGCCGGCCGACCAGGGCCGAATCAGCTCCAGCGAGCGCTGGATGTGCTCGCACATCGATGCGGCCGCCTCATCCACGGCGCGGCGCTCCAGCGCCGCCAGGATCGGCTCGTGCTCGCGAACGGAGCGAATGCCGCGCTCGGGGATCACCATGAACGTGTCGCCGGGCGCGCGGTGCCACACGGTCACGATCAGCCGCAGCAGCCGCTCTGAGCGCGCGCCGCGATAGATCACCAGGTGAAACTCGTCGTTGAGGCCGCGCAGCACCTCGCGGTGCCCGGCCTCGACCGCAGCGGCCATCTGGTTGTGGAGCGAGCGCAGGTAGGCCAGCTCGTCGTCGGTGAGCCGCTCGGCGGCCATCTCGGTGGCCAGGCCTTCGAGCGCCTTGCGGATGCGGTAGGTGTCATCCAACTCGGTGGCCAGGATGTCGGCCACGCGCGCGCCGCGGTGGGGGCTATACACGAGCATACCCTCGGCCTGGAGCAGGCGCACCGCCTCGCGCACGGGCGTGGGGCTGATGTCGAGCTGGCGGGCCAGCTCGCCGACGTTGATGCGTGTCCCAGGTTGCAGCTCGCCGCGCCGGACCATCTGCCGCAGCGCGTTCACGGCGTAGTCGGTCTTCGTCTGCGGGCCCTCGCGTGGCGGGGCGAGCGAGGCGTCGGGCATTCCCCCCTCCCTCTACACCGGTGGCCGCCCCCGTTCCGGCCGGTGGCCGCCGCCGTCTGAGGTCTGGCACCGGAGCGTGGCCGATACGCGCGTATGGGCCAAGCTCGTGTCGGGCGCAGCGTGCGGCGTGCGCGCCCGCCGGCCGTGCTCGCGTGAATTCTATAGTCTATGCCCCGCGTCGTCAACACGCGCCGCGCCGCGTGGCGCCCAGGCGACGCTCTCCGGCTCCTCGGCGGCCGTGCGCATGGCCTTGCCCAAGTCGGTGCGCGTGAGGAGTAGGAAAAGCAGCAGCGAGGCCACGACCGCCGCGGCGAAGGCGATGAGGCGCGGCAGGCTGATGGCCACGTCGGTGACGTACCAGACCGTGCGCGTGTACACGGTGCTGATCGAGCGCGGGTCGGGCGTCCAGAGCGCCAGCGCCGCGTTCTGCACGATGAGCGCGACGCCGAGGGTGAGCAGGAGCTGCGTGTGCTCCGGCGCGCCGAGCACGTAGTTGATGAGGTAGCGCTGGACGAGCACGCCGATGACGAAGAGCGTCGGCACGGTCAGCACGACGCTGAGGTACGGGTCGACACCCGCGAGGGTAAAGGCCCAGAACGAGAGATACATGGCGAGCATCATGAATGTGCCGTGGGCGAAGTTGATGATGCGCATGACGCCGAAGATGAGCGCCAAGCCCAGGGCGACGATGCCGTAGACGCCGCCGTTGAGCACGCTGCCAACGACGGCTTGGGCGAAGAGGCGTGGGTCCACCTACCTACTCACGATGCTCGATAGCAACCGGTGTAGCAACCGACACGTCGGGGCGCGGTTCGCGCGCCCCCAACGGTGCCGAACGCAGCCTCACGAGGCCTGCCGCGACCGCGCTCGGTCGACCGGCTGGTACCCCCTACCGCAGCCGCTCCTCCAGCTTGGGGATAGGGAACGCCGGCTCGCCCTCGGCGTACTTCGCCGGCGAGATGGCCCGCGGGACACCCTTCTGGAACTGCAGGAGCAGCGGCTGCGCATTCTTGTTCTCGCCGCGCTCGTCGAACTCGATGGTCTCGCCCGGCACGATGAGGTTGCCGAGCTTGGTCTTGGTCAGCGCCTCGCGCACGGCCTCGCGGTCGGGCTTGCCGGCGCGCTCCAGGGCATCGACGAGTACGTCGGCCGACTGGTAGCCCTGGACGGCGTGGTTGGTCATCTCCTCGTTGCGCTTCTGCTTGTATGCGTCTCGCACCTTCCTGGCCCGCTCGCTCTTCGGGTCCCACCAGTAGTTCACGTCGATCATATGCTCGGCGAGCTTGGGCTCTTCCTGGGCGAGCTTCGGGTTGCTCATCGCCGCGTTGGCCATGCCGATGATTGCCGGCACGTCGGCGCGCAGGTCGCGGACGGTGCGCATCATCAGCACGGTATCGGCGTAGTAGCCGCTGACGAGCAGGATGTCGGGCCGCAGCGATTTGATGCGCGAGACCTCAGTCGTCAGGTCGGAGGTCGTCGCCTTGTAGGCGATCTTATCGAGCTGGCGGAAGCCTAGCTCCTTGCCATAGCGCTCCATAAGGCCGGCCTGGGTGGTGCCGAAGAGGGAGTCCTCGTGAATGATGACGAAACTGCTCAACTTGGCGTTTCTGCGTTGGATCAGCTCCTTCAGCGCGGCCATGCCTTGCTTGGCGTAGATGTCGGTGTTGGGCTGCTGGCGGAAGACGTACTTGAAGCCGCGGCGCGTGATCTCGTCCGAGGCGGCGACGCTGACAACGACCGGCACCTTCTGCCGCTCGGCCGCCTGGGTGATCGGAAAGGTCACGGCGCTCTGAAATGCGCCCATGATGGCGACGGCACCGTCGCGGACCATGCGCTCGGTCTCGGCGACGC
>JACQUS010000345.1 GCA_016210125.1 Chloroflexota bacterium
GCACGACGTCCTGATCGCGACCTATCCGGTTCCGGAGCGGTGGCTCGGCGAAAGAAAGGACCCCCTCTTCGCCAACGTGCGCCGTGAAGGAATCCCTCTATGACCATCCCAGACGAGCTGCGGGTCATTCTCGACAAGGCAGGGTAAGGTTCCATGCAGCTTGCGGGGCGCGTGGCGCTGGTGACCGGCGGCAGCCGGAGCATCGGCCGGGCGATCGTGCTCGCGCTGGCGGACGCCGGGGCCGACGTGGCGGTCAACTACGTCGCCCGTGCGGACGCGGCCGCGGCGGTCGTCGCCGCGGTGCAGGCGCAGGGCCGACAGGCCATCCCCGTGCGGGCCGACACGACCGACCGCGCGGCCGTCATACGCATGGTCAACGAGGTCTGCTCCGCGCTCGGGCGCGTCGACATTCTGGTGAGCAACGCGGGGGTCATGCCGCGGGCGCCGCTCCTGGAGATCGCCGAAGAGGACTGGGATCGCGTTCTCGACGTCGACCTCAAGGGCTACTTCTTGGTCGGCCAGGCCGTCGCGCGCAGCATGGTCGAGCGCGGCGTGCGCGGAGCCATCGTCAATGTCTCCTCGACCTCCGAGCAGGTGCCTGGCGTGGGCTTCGCCCACTACTGCGTGGCGAAGGCCGGGGTAGCGATGCTGACCAAGCAGATGGCCCTGGAGCTAGCGCCGCACGGCATTCGGGTCAACCGCGTCTGCCCCGGGCTGGTCGAGACGGACCTAAACCGCCACATCCTGGCGGACGCGGAGACGCGCGGCCGTCGCTTGGCGGCTATTCCGCTCGGGCGGCTCGGCCGGCCCGAGGATATCGCCGCCGCGGTGGTCTGGCTGGCCTCCGACGCGGCCGCGTACGTCACCGGAGCGGCCGTCTTCGTCGACGGGGGTCGCACGGTGACATAGGGCCGGTTGGGCGGCTCGCGTCGCGGCCGGCACGAAGCGCGGTCCGGAGCACGTCATTCGCAGATGTAGACGCAGCGGTAGCTCGTGTGAGGAGGTAGCTTGGGATGCAGCTCGCCGGACGGGTGGCGTTGGTGACCGGCGGCGGCCGGAGCATTGGGCGGGCGATCGTGCTGGCACTGGCCGACGCGGGAGCCGACGTGGCCGTCAACTACGTCGCCCGGGCGGATGCGGCCGCGGCGGTCGTCGCTTCAGTGCAGGCGAAGGGCCGGCGGGCCGTCGCCGTACCGGGCGACACGACCGATCGCGCCGCCGTCGAGCGCATGGTCGACGAGGTGTGGACGGCTTTCGGCCGCATCGACATCCTGGTCAATAACGCCGGCATCGTCAAGCCCGTCCCCTTCCTCGAGACGACCGAGGAGGTCTGGGATCGCACCATCGCGGTGGATCTCAAAGGCTACTTCCTCGTCGGGCAGGCCGTCGCGCGTCGCATGGTCCAGCACGCCGTTCGCGGCGCCATCGTCAACGTCTCGTCGACCTTCGAGCAGATCGCCATTCCGAACTTCACGTCCTACGCGGCGGCCAAAGGCGGCGTGAGCATGCTCACCAAGCAGATGGCCTTGGAGCTGGCGCCGCACGGCATCCGCGTCAATCGCGTCTGCCCGGGGCTCATCGAGACGGATATTAATCGCGACCGGCTGGCGAATCCGGAGTATCGTGCGTATCGCGTCGCCGGGATTCCGCTGGGTCGCATTGGGACGCCCGACGACGTCGCCGGCATGGTCGTTTGCCTGGCGTCCGACGCGTC
Organism: Chloroflexota bacterium; assembly: GCA_016210125.1. Taxonomy (GTDB): domain Bacteria; phylum Chloroflexota; class UBA6077; order FW602-bin22; family JACQUS01; genus JACQUS01. The sequence continues at coordinate 1,715 of JACQUS010000345.1, forward strand.
GCAGTACGTGACCGGCGCGGCGGTGTTCATCGACGGCGGCGTGACGGCCATTTAGACTGGCTTCGCGGGCTGTCGCCGCGGCGTCGGCGCCGGAGCCGCGCGCGCGTTGCCGCTCGGGGACCCCCTGGGGCGCGGCGCCTGCTCGGCGCGTGTGCCGATGTCGACATACGCTCGCAGAGGTGCACCATGCTTCCACCGGAGCTCATTGCCGAGTTCGCCGCCATCGTCGGCGCGGCACACGTCCACAGCCAGCCGGCGCAGCTCCTGGCCTACTCGTACGACGGCACGTTCCAGCAGCGCGTGCCGGACCTGGCCGTCACGCCCGGCTCGACCGAGGAGGTCGCCGCGGTCGTCCGCCTGTGCGCCCGCGAGCGCCTGCCGATGATCCCCCGCGGCGCGGGCTCAGGGCTCGCCGGCGGGACGATCCCGGTCAGCGGCGGTGTCGTCATCAGCCTGACGCGGTTGGACCGCATCCTGGAGACCGACCGCGCCAACCGCGTCGCGGTCGCGGAGGCGGGCGTGGTAACCGCGCGGCTCCAGGCCGAGGTCGAGGCGGTGGGCCTGTTCTATCCGCCCGATCCGGCCAGCCTCAACCAATCGACGCTCGGCGGCAACGCGGCCTGCAACTCCGGCGGGCCGCGCTGCTTCAAGTACGGCGTCACCAAGGACTACGTGCTCGGGCTCACCGTCGTGCTGGCCGACGGGCGCATCCTGCGCTGCGGCGGCAAGGTGCTCAAGAACGCGACCAGCTACCAGCTCACGCAGCTCTTCGTTGGCTCCGAAGGCACACTGGGCGTCATCACTGAGCTGATCCTGCGCCTGCGCCCGCTACCCCGCGTGCGCTCAACCGCGCTAGCGCTGTTCGAGCGGCTGGACGACGCCAGCGCCACCGTGACGGCCATCGTCGCCGCCGGCATCCTGCCGGCGACGCTGGAGCTCATGGACGGCACGACCATCGGCGTGGTCGAGGACTACCTCGGCCTCGGGCTGCCGCGGGCGGCCGAGGCCCTGCTGATTCTCGAGCAGGACGGCAACGACGAGGAGGTCACCGCGCGCGAAGTGGAGCGCATGGCCGCCCTCTGTCGCGAGCACGGCGCAGTCGAGGTGCGCATCGCGCGGACGCCGGCCGAGCGCAACGACCTGTGGCAGGCACGGCGAGCCGTCAGCCCGGCGCTCGGCCGGCTGCGGCCCAACAAGCTGGGCGAGGACGTCACCGTGCCGCCGGCCGCCGTTCCGGCGCTCATCCAGCGCGTGCGTGCGATCTCCGAGGAGGTAGGCCTGCCCATCCCCGTCTTCGGCCACGCCGGGGACGGCAACCTGCACCCGAACATCCTCTTCGACCGCCGCCGGCCCGGCGAGCTGGGGCGCGTCGAGCGAGCGGCGACGGCCATCTTTCGCGCCGCGCTGGCGCTGGGCGGGACGCTCTCGGGCGAGCACGGCATCGGCACGCTGAAACGCGACTTCATGGTCGAGGACGTGGGTCCGGTGGGGCTCGACGTCATGCGGGCCATCAAGCGCGCGCTCGATCCGCAGGGCCTGCTGAACCCGCTGAAGAAGCTGCCGCCGACCGACGAGCCAGCGCGGTCCGGCTTTCTGAGCGCCCTGCCGAGCCTAGAGGGCATCATCCCCGACACCGGCCACCCGGCGTTCGCGGAGGCGGGCGCCTGATCCTGCGCCTCGCCGGGCGCGGTGCCCGGCGCGCGGCGAACGGCTTGGGGCGCTACCTACTTCCACCGGAGGCGCCCGCGTTGAACGCAACGCCACGGCCGCGGCACACGAGAGCGTGTCGAGGAGCCAAGCCTCTTGGCAGTGCTCACCTGGAGCGGCGGGCCGGGCCTCGTCGGGCCGAAGGGGCGGGCAGGAACGCCAGGCGGGCCGGCATTAGCTCTTGCCGCGCACAGCGCTCGTATGCTACGTAGGAGGGAGACGAGTCGTCTGGGTGTGCCGGCCGCCCAGCGCTGAGTCGCGGTCGTGGGGGATGCGATGGGACCGGCGTCGCGCGCGCTCGCCGAGCTTCTGGGCACGATGGCGCTGGCCGTGGTGCTCCTCGGCTGCCAGGTCGTGGTCAGGGCCGATCCGCCGCAGCCAGCCGAGCCCGCGGCGATGACCGCGGCACCGGCCGAGGCTCCCGCTGCAGACGACGCCACGGCGCCGGCAGACGCGCCGACGGACAGCGCCGCTGACTCAGCGGTTCCAGAGCCGGGCACTCCTGCCGCGGCCGAGCCGGCGGTGGCCACCGACGAACCGCGCCGCCCGCCAAGCTCGGAGGCGGCGCCCGCGCCGGAGGCCCCCGCCGAGCTGGCGGCGCCGGGCGCGCCGGTCCCGGCGCTCGCCGACGAGCCGCCGGGCGTCGTCTGGGAGCCGACCGCCCCTCCAGTCGGTCGGCTGCGCACCATCGCCGTCGACCCCGGCCACGGCGGGCCGGAGGTCGGGGCCACCAGCGGCTCCATGGCCGAGAAGAACGTCAACCTGCAGATCGCCCTGATCCTTGCCGAGATGCTGGCCAACGACGGTTTCCGTGTCGTCCTCACACGCGACGGCGACCGCGCCGTGCACCCCGAGTACGTGCAGAGCGGCGTGCGCGGCCAGCTCACGCGCGACCTCCAGGCGCGGGTCGCTATCGCCAACCGCCAGAACGCCGACCTGTTCCTCGCCATCCACAACAACGGCTCGGGAGACCCAGGCCAGCGTGGCACGGAGGTCTGGTATAACCGCCTGCGGCCGTTCGCCGACCACAATCTCGCACTGGCCGAGCTGGTGCTGGACGGCATCGTGCAGCATCTGCGGGCGATCGGCTACCCGACGGTGAATCGCGGCGTGAAGGACGACACCTACTTCCGCTTTTTCCGTGGGCGGCCGTTCAACATCTACGTGCTCGGCCCGGGCGACGGCCCGCGGCCGCACGTGCCCACGGCGATGCCCGGCGTGCTCGGCGAGTCGCTCTTCCTGAGCAACCCAGCCGACGCGGCGGCGCTGCGGCGACCCGAGACGCTGGCGGCCATCGCGCGCGGCTACCGCGACGCCGTTCTGGGCTACTTCGAGCGCTTCGCCGACTAGCCGGCGCTTGGTATGCGCGTAATCGATTCCTGCTGTAGGGGCGGGGTCACCCCGCCCTGCCCCCGTGGGCGCGGAAACCGCGCCCCTACACCGCACACCATCAGGCTGCGTGTGATAGGTCCCTAGCTCGCCGGGGCGGTGCAGATCAGCTCGACCTCGTTGCCGTCGGGGTCGTCGACGTACATCGTCCGCGATGGCACGACCGGGTGCTTGCCCGTGCGCAGACTGAAGCCCAGGCCGCGCAATCGCTCGGCCTCCGGGTCGAAGTCCTCCGGCGCCAGCTCCAGGGCCAGGTGGTGCAGCGTGCGCGGCTTCTGGAACGGCCCCGCATCGGGCGGGAGCTGCACGAGGACGACGAGCTGCGGGATGCCGACGTTGGGCGGGCCGGCCTGCAGGAAGACCGGGCTCTTCATCTCCGGCGGCGAGAGGCGCTGGAGACCGAGGACGCCCTGGTAGAAGCCGAGCGACCGCTCGATCTCGTGCACCCAGAGCACGATTTCCGCCAAGCCACGAATCCTCGTCATCGTGCACTCTCCTGCCGCGCACGCTCCTGCGCCAGCTCCGCGAGGGCTTCCTCGGCGGCGATGATGGCGTCGTAGCCGGCCATCTTGTAGAGGATCATGCCCGACTCGGCAATGACCAGCGCCATCACCTCCCACAGCTCGTCGAGCGTCGCGCCGGCGCGGACGGCCGCCTTGGTGTGCGCGGTCACGCCGAACGGGTTGACGCGGACGATGTTCTCGGCGACGATGGCCAGCTCTTTGACTTTCTTCGGCACCGCGCCGCCGGCCGCCACGTCGCGCATCGTCGGCTCGCGCAGGGCCACGTAGCCCTCCATCACCTCCGGCCGCGCCTGGATCAGGCGTGCCCAGAACTCGGGCAGCGGGTCGACGTGCAGCGACTGGCGGAAGTGCGCGTAGAGCCGCGCGGCCCGCTCGTCGGCCGGGGGGATGGTCGTCGGGTCCTCGGCGCCGGGCCGCCTACGTGGCTCAGCCATCGTGCCGCTCCCCGGTGGCCTCGACGGCCGCGGCCAGCGCGTACTGCCCGGCAGTCTGGTAGCCAGCCTGCCCGTTGGTCATCATCGTCATGGCCACGATCTCGGCTACTTGTTCGAGGGTGGCGCCATCGCGTATCGCCGCCGCGGCGTAGGTGGCGGCGCCCCAGCGGTTCTTCTCGGCCACATGCATGGCCACGAGGATCAGGTGCTTGTACTTGCGCGGGAGCGCGCCGCCCTCGGCCGGCTCGCGCAGCGCCGCCTCGCGCATCTTCAGGTAGCCGTCGAGTGCCCAGGGCGCTTGCCGCGCCAGCAGCCGGTAGAGGTCGGGCGGCGGCTGCCCCAGGGTGGCCGCGCTGCGCTCGCCCAGCCGGCGCTCGATGTCGTCGCTCATAGCGATGCTCCTCCCGATCGTGCGCGACTATCATGCCAGCCAGCCGCCGGCGCGACAAGCGGGCTATACTGGTGTCCACCGATCGAGAGGGAGGACATCGTGGCCGAGCGCAAGCCCAAAGTCGTCATCACCAGCCAGGGGGCGACCCGCAACCTGCTGCGCCCCGACCACAGCCCCGAGCGCCGCGCGCGCGCCGCGGCGCTGCTGGCGCCGTTCGAGCTGGTGTGGGAGACCAGCGGCGACCCGGCGCGAGTGGCCGCGGCCCTGACCGACGCGGACTTCCTCGTCACCGAGAACGAGATCCCCATCACGCGCGAACTGCTGGCCGGCGCGCCGCGGCTGCGCCTCGTGCAGATCGCCGGGCGGCGCTGCGTCGCCGTGGACCTCGCCGCCGCGCGCGAGCTCGCCATTCCGGTGGCCACCTGCCCGCTGCGTGGCACCCTGGCCGTGGCCGAGCACACGATCGCGCTGATGTTCGGTCTGTCCAAGCACGTCGTCCAGGGCGACCGCGCCATCCGCCGGGGCGAGATCCCGCCGGGCAAGCAGCCGACGCCCGTGATGCCTGGGCGGGCATCGTACAACTGGCTCAGCTTCGGCAACATCGGCCTGCTCGACAGCGCGACGCTCTGCATCCTCGGCCCGGGCGACATTGGCCTGACGGTCGCCGAGCTGGCGCGCGGGCTGGGCATGCGCGTCTGCTACTGGGGTCGCCGCCGGCTGCCCGCCGCGGAGGAGGCGCAGTTCGGCCTGACCTACGTCGACTTCGACGACGCGTTCCGGCAGGCCGACTGGCTAAGCGTCCACGTTCTTTTCATCGAGGCGACGCGGGGCCTCATCGGCGCGCGCGAGCTAGCGCTGATGCGGCCGACGGCCTTCTTCATCAACACGGCCCGCGCGCCCATCGTCGACGAGCCGGCGCTTCTCGCCGCCTTGCGCGAGCGGCGCATCGCCGGAGCGGGATTCGACACCTACTGGGAGGAGCCGTGTCCTCCGAATCACCCGCTGTACGCGCTCGACAACGTCGTGCTGACGCCGCACTACGCCGGCGGCGACTTCGAGATCCAGGAGCTCGAGGCGGCCGACCTGTACGGCCGGCTCTGGCGCGTCTGGGAAGGCCAGCCGCCGCGCGATGTCGTCGAGGGCTGAGATGGAGCGCGACGACCTGGTTCGCTACCTCGCCGAGTACCTGGCCGTCGAGCGCGTGCGCGATTACTGCCACAACGGCATGCAGGTCGTCGGCCGCCCGCAGGTCGAGCGGCTGGTGACTGGCGTCAGCGCCCGCGGCGCGCTCTTTCGCGCCGCGGCCGAGCGCCAGGCCGATGCCGTGCTCGTGCATCACGGTCTGTTCTGGCAGCGCGGGCCGAACGTGATCGGCCCCATGCTCAAAGAGCGCCTCAGGCTGCTCTTCGACCACGACCTGTCGCTGCTGGCCTACCACCTACCGCTCGACAGCCATCCGGCGGTCGGCAACAATGCGGTGCTGGCGCGCGAGCTGGGTCTGGCCATCGAGCCGACGCCGTTCGGCGTGCACGAGGGTAGCCACATCGGCGCGCTAGCGGCGACGCCGGCGCCGCTGCCCGTCGAGGAGCTGGCCGAGCGCCTGCGCGCGCTGACCGGCCAGCCGCCGCTGCTCTTCCCCTACGGCCCGCCGAGCATCCGGCGCGTGGCCGTCGTCACCGGCGGCGCAGCGGGCATGCTGGCCGAGGCCGCCGAGGCCGGCGCCGACGCCTTCGTCACCGGCGAGGCGCGCGAGAGCACGCAGGCCGAGGCCGAGGAGCTGGGCTGCCACTTCTTGGCCGGCGGGCACTATGCCACTGAGCGCTTCGGCGTGCGCGCGCTCGGCGTGCACCTGGCGGAGCGCTTCGGGCTGTGGGTGGAGTTCGTCGACGTGCCGAACCCGGTCTGAGTCACGACGCGCCGGCTAGCAAAGGAGGGGCGAGGCCTGCCTCGCCCCCAACGGTGTCGTTCCCGCCGGACGCTTCGGGATTGCCTGCGCCGATGCTCCTACTTCGCCTCGGGCGGAAGAAGCTGCTCCGGCACCGTCTCGCCCACCTCGCGGAAGTAGCGCACGGCGCCCCGGTGCAGCGGGATGGGCGCGATCTGGATGGTCCGCTTGCGATACTCCCACCCCTTGATGAACGGGGCCGCCTTAGCGATCTCGTCGGTCGCGCTGGGCTCCATCATGGCCTTGGTCAGCTTGTAGGCGATCTCCTCCGACAGATTCTTCGTGGTGCCGGTGCCCACGGCCGACGCCAGCGTCTTGAACGTGGGGAAGCCCTTGGCCCATTCATCCTTCTGCACCGTGAGGAAGGGATCCCAGGGCCGCTTCTCCGTGATCTTCTTGATCTCCTCGTCGGAGTAGCCGACTGGGCGGATCTTCACGAAAACCATGAGGTCGAGCGTCGAGGAGTCGACTGTGAGGCCCGGCTGGGCCTTGACCAGGCCGACGATGCGCCGGTCCTTCATCGCCTGGACGGCGTCTTCCAGGCCGGCGGTGTAGTACTGCGGCTTCACGCCGAGGATGTCGGCGTGGGCCTTGAAGTCTTTCTCCGTCGCGCCGCGCGCCAATCCAGCGTTGAACGGCTTGCCCGCGAGGTCGCCGAACTTCGTCACGCCGGACTGCTCGGACACGATGATGACGCGTGCCCCGACGGTGTACATCCAGAGGTAGCGGAGGTCGGCTACCTGCTTGCCGGTGTAGTCACCGACGCCCTGATGCGCTTGGTACGTGACACCGCCGCTCATCAGGCTGATGTGGACATCGCCACGTGCAAGACGGCCGATGTTGTCGGCCCCGCCGCCGGTCTCGACCACGGTCAGGCTGACGTCCGGAACCTTGGCATTGAGATACGTGGCCTCGGCGACGTGGTAGGTGTAGTAGCTCGACGTGCTGTTCGTGCTGCCGACGAACAGCCGCTGCTGCGAAGCGCTCGCCGCTGGCTGGGCGGGCTTCTCGGTGGCCGGCTGAGCCGCGGCGGCCGGCTTCGCCGGCTGCGCCTGTGCCGCGACGGGCTTCGCCTCTGCCGGCTGTGCCGGCTTTGCCTGCTGCGCGGGCGCTGGCTGGGCCGCGGCCGGCGCCTGGTACGGGCCGGCCGCCGTGGGACTGCCCGCACAGGCCACGGCGGCCACGGCGAAAACCGCGACCCAAAGGACGCGCGCGAGCCGCGTCGCCGCCGCCGGAACCCCCCGATGCGCCCGGCGATCCGGGAGAAGCTGCGAGGACGAGACCGTTCGTAGGGTCATCGCTGCACCCCCTCGCGGCGCGACCGCCGCGCGAGAACCCCAGCACTCCGCACGGACACAGCAGCCCCTCGAGTCGTCTACGCTCGGCGATTCGCCTCCTATCAGCAAGCTTGCAACCGATTCATTCTAGTGCCTTACGCGGCCAAAGTGGCTTGCAAACATGCATCGACATGCGGCAGAAGTGTTGCAATATTGCAGCAGTCTGCAACACTTGCGCCGGTGATTCCTCAGCCGGCGGCGCTCTCGCGGACTTGGCGCACGGCGGCGATGATCGCCTCAGCGTCGAGCGCCAGCTCGGCCAGCCCGACCTGCGCCTCGTAGACTTGGGGATCGACCTGTGCGCGGATCTCCACCTCGAGGATGTGGTACACCGGAAGCCCCAACGGGACCCCGGCCAAGGGCCCAGCGTAGGTGGGATCGCCGCGGGTCACCGTCTCGGCCGCCAGGGCCGCCGCCTCCGGGCTCGGCGAGCCGAGCAAGACGATCAGCTCGTCTCCGGCGTGCGCGGCGACGACGCGGCGAATCTCAGCCTGCTCCTCCAGGTCCATGGCCCCGGCGGCCGTTCAAACGAAGCACTGGGTGACGGCGTAAACGACCTCGCCGCCGGCAGCCTGCCCGCAGGCCGCAATGGCCGGGTCGGCCACGCCGTCGCGCTCGCCCAAGACGATGAGCTTTTTGCCACGAAGCTGCATGCTCCGCACCCCCGTCTCGACCTCATCCGCCTGATAGTCTTTTCCCGCTGCCGGCCGCACAATGTGCCCCGCCGCACCCCAGCGGTTTAGCGCAGAGGGGGCTACCGCCCCTCTGCTCGCCGCCTCGGCGACGAACGGCGACCTCCGATCTGCCGCCGATGTCGCGCTACGACATCGCGCACTCGCCCGCCACTGCACGGCGAGCAGCGGCGAGGCGCTGGGCGCGACGAAGAGCGACGGGGACCGCTGGCTACGGCGCGTAGGCGATGGTCGCCGCCGCGCTGCGGCCGGCGCTGTCGGTGAAGACGTAGTCGTACCTGCCGAAGTCCGGGTGGTCGAGCACGACCGTCAGCTCGCCGTTCTCGTTCGTCCGGCCGACACCGCCCGGCGGCGTGGCGTAGGCGCCGGCCTCGACGCCACACGCGTCGTAGGAGCCGCTCGAGCTGGCGACCACGTCGGCTTGCGGCGTGAAGCCCGCGAGCTGCACGGTGATCCGCCACTGGCAATCGCCGACTCGGGCGATCTCGGCCACGTTGGCCGCGGTCGCCGCGCCAGAAGGCGGGGTGGAGGGATCGTAGGCGATGGTCACCGCCGCCGCGCGGCCGACGCTGTCGGTGAAGACGTAGTCATACCTGCCGAAGTCCGGGTGGTCGAGCACGACCGTCAGCTCGCCATTCTCGTTCGTCCGGCCGACCGGCGCGTCCGGCGACGCGTACTCGCCGGCCTCCACGCCGCAGGCGTCGTAGAAGCCGCTGGAGCTATTGGTCACGTCGGCACTGCGTGTGAAGCCCACGAGCTGCACGGCGATCTGCCATCGGCAGTCGCCGACGCGAGCGAACTGGGCCACCTGCGCCGCCGTCGGCGGGCGCGGCGGCCGCAGGTTCCGGCCGCCCTTCGGCATGTTCTTGATGGCCGTATAGGCCGGGCGAGGGCTCCAGTCGGCGTTGATGATGCTCCACGGGAACTTCTCGTCGTGCGGCGGCACGAGCGTCGAGAAGTTGAGACTCCAGATGAACATCGCTTGCACCCAGGGGTACTCGTCGCGCGCCTTCTCCAAGGCGCGGACGAGGTGGCGCGCCTGGTCCTGCTCGCTGTTGTCGCGGCCGTACTCGTAGCCCGGGGCCTGGTTGGCCGTCGTCCACCCGACCTCAGTGATCCAAATGGGCCGGTCGGGATCGCCGACGCGCTCCATGAGCAGGCGGTACTGCTCCAGGCGGCGGAAGTAGAAGGACGGGTGGCCCTTGAAGCCCTCTGAGGCGACCGTCTTAGTGTCCATCCAGTCGTCAGGCGAGTTGTTGTAGCCGTGCGGGTGCGCGCCGATCGCGTCGGAGACGTCGCGCACGCCGGCGGCGTACATCTGCTCGAGATAGAGCAGGTCGTCGATGGCCGTGTCGCCGTCGTTCACGCCCGTCGGCGTCAGCGCTCCGGCGATGACCACCGCGCCCGGGTCGACGGCCTTGACCGCGCCGTAGGCCAGCCGCAGCAGCCGGACGTAGTCGCCGGCGTTGAGTCGGCCCTTGCCGCCCCACTCGTACCACAGGTTCTGCTCGTTCCACATCTCGTAGGCGTGCACGCGGCCCTTGTAGCGCTGGGCGACGACGCGCATGAAGTCGGCGAAGTCCTGGTAGTTGTTCGGCGGGCCGGCGATGGGGTTACCGCCGGTGGCCCACTGCGGCGCGGCCGAGATGCTCAGGAGGACGCGCAGGCCGCCCTGGTTGGCCGCGGCGACGGCGGCGTCCAGCTCGCGCCAGTCGTAGACGCCCTTGGCCTGCGGCTCAATGCTGTCCCAACGCACCTGCTGCTTCACCCAAGTGAAGCCGGCCTCGCGTGCCATGCTCACCACGCGCGGGCGGTCGGTCCAGAAGAGGTGCGCCTGGATGCCGTAGTGGAACGGCCCGCCGACCTGCTGCACCGGCCGTGCGCGGACGGTGCTGGTGGCCAGGGTGTCCCCCGTCGCCGGCCGGGCCAGCCGGCCATCGGGCGCCGCGAGCTGCGCCCGAGCCCAGGCCGGCGACGCCGACGGCAGCAGCCAGGCGGCAGCCAGCGCGAGGCAGAGCACAGCGGCAGAGAGACCGCGCATCCTTTCCCTCCCACCACGGACGCGCGGTCGCTCGCGCGCCCCGTCTACCCGATCAGGCTCATACTAGAGGGCCGCAGGCGAAGCGGTCAACCGGCCGGGAACTTTTCCCCGGTTGCGCTCACACCGGCGGCAGGCCGTGCGCGCCGCGCACGAGGCTGACGTAGCGCCGAATGCCCTGCTCGAACGTATAGCGCGGCGTCCAGCCCAGGTCGGCCTCAGCCAGCGCGCGGTCGAAGTCATAGGCGTAGACGTAGCGGCCGGGCTCCAGGGTAATCTGTGCCTCAGGCAGCAGGCGCGTCACGTAGGCCGCGGCGTCACGCATGGACCGGCCCTCGCCGCTGCACGTGTAGGCCAGGGCGCTGTGGCGCGCGACCCGTAGCGTCGCCAGGATGGCCTGCACGTCGTCCTCGACGTAGCACCAGTTGATCATGGCGTCGCCGAAGGGCACGGTCGCCGGCTGGCCGAGAGCCGGCTTCTCGAACAGGTCGACTGTCCAGCGAGCGAAGCCGCCGCCGCGCCCAGGGCCATAGCCCGAGCCAAAGCGCAGGCCGATGGTATCCAGGCCGAACTTCTCGTGGTAGGCGTATGCCATGCGCTCGTTGAATGCCTTGCAGGCCC
>JACQUS010000333.1 GCA_016210125.1 Chloroflexota bacterium
GCCTCCAGCCGTCGCGCAGCAGCCACAGCCCGTGCACCCGCGTGCGCAGCGCCGCGTCGCGCTCCCCCTGATACGCCGCCTTCAGCGCCGCCGGCGTATCCCCTTCCCGCCACGCGACCTCAAACGCTCGCCCCCGAATCCGCTCCTACCTCCAACCGTGCTGGGCCAAATCATACGGCATCATCCGACTGGATTGGTATAAGGCAGGCATGGAGAAGCGCCAGGTGCGGCCATAGCGCGTTACGGTGTCGTCTGGCGATATCGCCTGCTGTACGTCGTGCGCAAGATCAGACCAGAACAAGCTCGTCTGCCCAGGTTTGCGCACGATCCGAGCGAAGACGGCGGTAATGGTGGTCACTGGCTCCCTCATTCGCGCGGCGGGCAGACCGAGCGTACCACTGAAGATCGGCGGAGAACCACAGAGCGTATGCGCACGCAATTCGCCGTGGCTGGGCGAAGTTGCCGGCCGTGGCCTGTCCCGCCCGAACCGCTCTACGGGAATGGCGCCGGGAGGGGCTTCAGCCGAATGTCGCTGACGAACGCGCGGACGCCGGGTGCCTCGCGCACGATCTGCTCGGCGGTCTCGCGCTCCTCCTCGGTGTAGACCAGGCCACTGACGGTCACCTGCCCGCGCTCCGCGCGCACCTCGAGCGCATCGATGGCCACCCGCGGGCTCGTGACCAGCATGGCCTCGACGCGCGCCCCTAGCGCGAGGTCATCCAGCACCTGGCGCGACTCGTGTGTCGGCTGGAAGTCGGGCAGCTCGGCGGTGCGGAGCAGCATCTCGACGACGGTGTTCGCGCGCATATACTCGGTGTTGATGACCAGATCGTACAACTCTGGGCGCAGCCATTCGACGTGGTGCAGGTACTGGTGGTAGCCGGCGCGGTCGCTGTCGCTCTGGCGAACGATCGTGATCGCCGCCTGGCGGTCCAGCCCCTGCTCGCGCATCACGCGCTCGACGCGCACCAAGAACGGCGCGACCGTCAGCGTCCGCAGCGCGTGGCGCACGTTCTTGAAGAGCATCTGCGCGGTGAGCCCGATGATGACCGTGGTCTCCTGGGTCGCGGCGAAGTCGTAAAGCATGGCCCGCAGGAGCACGCTGAAGCGGTGGCGCTCCTCGTCCAGACGCTGGAGCAACGTCGGCTTGCGCTCGGCGATCTCCGGCGGCGTCTGCCGATTGGTCGTGAGGCCGTAGCGGTATGCCTCGGCCACCATCTTCGAGCGGTCTGTCAGCGGCACGCTCAGGCGCTTCGCCAGCTCCTCGGCGACCGCATCGCCCAGGCTGCCAATCTGCCGCGAGATGGTGATGACGACGCCCATGGCCGGCCCTCCACCGCGTGGTGAGCGGATCGATCATATGATACCCGCCAGCGCGCTGGTGTGGTGCGCTGAGTTTCGCGTCTCGACTCTATCTGCAGCAATTCTGCTACCATCGTAGGCAAGCGATGCGGCCGGTCAACGGCGGGGGCGGAGCGCAGGTGGCACACACGCTCGTCGAGTGCGTGCCTAACTTCAGCGAAGGGCGCCGGCCCGCGGTTGTCGCCGGCCTGCGCCAGGCCATCGCTGCGGTGCCGACCGTGCATGTGCTCGACGTGCACGTCGACCCCGACCACAATCGCTCGGTCATCACCTTCGCCGGCCCGCGTGCGGCCGTCGCTGAGGCCGCCTTCCGGGGCGTCGCCACCGCTGCGCAGGCCATCGACCTGCGACAGCACCGCGGCGTGCACCCGCGTATCGGAGCGTGCGACGTGCTGCCCTTCGTGCCCCTCGGAGAGGCAGCCCTAGAGGATTGCGTGGCCCTGGCGGCGGAGGTGGGCGAGCGGATTGCGCGGGAGCTGGAGCTACCGGTCTATCTCTACGGAGCGGCAGCGCGCCGGCCGGACCGCCGCAGGCTGGCCGACGTGCGGCGGGGGCAGTACGAGGGCCTCCGCGAGGCTATCGCCGGCGATCCCGACCGCGCGCCCGACTTCGGCCCGCGGCGCCTCGGCCCGGCGGGCGCGGTCGCCGTCGGCGCGCGGCGGGCGCTCATCGCCTACAACGTCTACATCGAGCCAGCCGACCTAGAGCTGGCGCGGGCCGTGGCGCGGGAGGTGCGCGAGGCCGACGGCGGCCTGCCCGGCGTGCAGGCGCTGGGGCTGGCGGTGTCGAGCGGCGTGCAGGTCTCGCTGAACATCGTCGACTACCACGCCACGCCGCCCCATCGCGCCCTGGCGGCCGTGCGCGCGGCGACCGAGCGACGAGGCGGGCGCGTGCTGGGGGCCGAGCTGGTGGGGCTTCTGCCTCTGGAAGCCGCGCTCGCCGCCGCGGGGGAGGCGCTCGGCCTCGGCGGCCTGCCGCCAGAGCGTGTGCTCGAGCTGGCGGCGGCGGCGCAATGGCGTGACTGGGAGCTGCGGTAGAGTGTGTCTCAGGGGCGCAGCGCTCTCTGTGAGTGGGTCGCTTCTGGGAGCGCAGGCGTTCCCGTGCGCCGCGGCTGCCTCAGGCGACGGCCAACAGCGCGCGGCGAAGATGCCCGCACTTCCAGGATTGCCCCTTCTAGATGATCGTCAAGGCTGATTCTGGCAAGGTGCGGGCCTCATGTTCAGGGCGGAGACCAATGATGCATAGGGAGTGAAGGTCGGCGGGCGAGGGGGCGTGCAGAGGGGGCGAAGCCCCCTTTGCGGTTCCATCGTGGGGTGGGCGGCGGAGCCATCGAGCGTGTGGTAGGCGGTGAGCGCTATGCATCCTGACAGTGGGCGCAAGCCGATCGATGCCGCCTTTGCCCGCGAGCTGCGGGCGCAGCTCCCCGCCGCGGTCGGCGTGGTCACTACGCGGCACGGCGATGAGCTGCACGGCGTGACGGTCACGGCGCTCTTGGTGGCGTCGCACATTCCGCCGCGGGTGGTAGTCTGCCTGGAGCGGCCGAGCCGCAGCGCCGAGCTGGTCGCTGCCAGCGGCGTCTTCGCCGTGCATGCGCTGAGCTGGAGCCAAATGTTCCTTGCGGACCGCTTCGCCGGCCGCGCGCCGCTGGTCGATCCGCGCTTCGGCGGCGTGCCGCACCGCTCCGGCGTGACGGGCGCGCCACTGCTGGCGAATGCGCTCGCCTGGCTGGAGTGCCGCGTCGTGGCCGCGTGGCCGGCCGGCGACCACGTCGTGTTCCTCGGCGAAGTGGTCGCTGCCGAGGCCGCCGCCGGCGGGGACGCGCTGGTCCACTTCCGGCGGCGCTTTCACCGACTGCAGGGCTGATTCGGACACCCACCGAGGGTCGCCGAATGGGTCCTGTGGCGCTTGCAGTCAGCGGGCGTCGGCAAACCAACTCGAGTGCGACACAAAGCTGTCGTAAGGGTTGATTGAGTTCTTGCGGCAGTGGGTCTTCAAACGAGCGCCGCACTCCGTGACCAGATCGGAGAGAACCCGCGACGGAATGTACAGCTCCCACGTCTGTGCACCCGCGCCGATCCCGGAAACGTCCGTCCCTGCGCCAGTGATGGCCTCGCTGAAGTCGAGCTCCCACGTCTGTGCACCCGCGCCGATCTCGGAAACGCCACACCCGTGGTAATAGGGGGTCGAATCGTCGCGGGAAAGAGGGACGCCGCGTCCCGGGAATCGTAGCTCGTGTACGAGGTGATTGCGCATTTTCCACAATAGGTTCTTGTACCGTGCTTCGTCGATCTTTGCCCGGCATACCTGTGCAACGTCTAGCTCGTCTAGCCTAAGCCGGACATCTATGTCTTCCGGCCGGAGTATGCGAGCAGTGAGAAGGTCCTGCCGTAGAGCCGCCAGCACGCTCTCCACTTGATCGTGAAGGGCTTGGGTATCCGTTCACGCCCCTTTCGCCGGAGTGGAGGCGGGGCTGGGCGAACGGCGTGAGCTGTGATGTGACTGTCATGACCGGAGGGCGTGGCCCGTGCTAGGCTGTGGCCATGTTCGACCTGTCGAGC
>JACQUS010000334.1 GCA_016210125.1 Chloroflexota bacterium
CACGTCCGCTACAACGCGAACCACGGCTTCACCCTCCAGCACATGGTGCTGCTCGCGCCGCTCCGGCCCGGTGATCCCGACGACGTGGTCTTGCGGAAGCTCCGGCTGGCGGCGATGTTCCTGGACATCCTGCTCACCCGGCGCCTATGGAACTTCCGCAGCATCGCCTACTCGACGATGCAGTACGCAATGTTCCTGGGCATGCGCGACATCCGCGGCCTCGAGCCCAAACCGCTCGCCCTCAAGCTCCGGGAGATGCTCGACGCGCAGGAAGAGACCTTCGCCAGCAACGACCGGCTCTGTCTGCACCAGCAGAATCGCTGGTACCTGCACCGCATTCTCGCCCGCATCGCCGACTACGTGGAGCAGCAGTCAGGGCTGCCCTCGCGGTACGACGAGTACATCCGCGACACCGGCAAGAATCGTTACGAGGTCGAGCACATCTGGGCCGACAAGCCGGAGCGCCACGGCAACGAGTTCGCCCACCCGGTGGACTTCGCCGAATACCGCAACCGCATTGGCGGTCTGTTGCTCCTTCCCAAGAGCTTCAACGCTAGCTTCGGCGACTTGCCCTACGAGGAGAAGCTGCAGCACTACAACACACAGAACCTTCTCGCCAGGTCGCTCCACGCACAGGCGTACGACCACAACCCCGGCTTTCTCAAGTTCACGCAGGAGAGCGGGCTGCCGTTCCGCCCACGCGCCCAGTTCAAAAAGAGCGATCTTGACGAGCGCGGCGTGCTGTACCGCAAGATCGCCGAGCGCATCTGGGATCCGGACCGGTTGCTGCGGGAGGTGGCGCTGTGACAGTCACCCTGCGGCCCTACACAGAGTGCAAACAGGCGCGACTGGCCTCGCTTGGGATGATGCCGGCGCCCTGGAAAGAGAAGCGTGCCAAGCATCTCTTTCGAGAGATAGATGAGCGATCCCAAGCGGTGAAGAGACGCACCTGTCAATGAGCCAGCAGTACGGGCTGGTTGACAGCTGCCAGATGGACACGTGTCGGCTTGAGTCCGAGTCCTACGCGGGAGGGAAGCTGGAGCTCCTGTCAAATCCTGTGGAAATTCCCTTCCAGCGGCTGGTGTGATCACGCGGCTGGGCGCGCCGCGCCGCGTCGTGCGTTCGTCCAGGAGGCGGCGGCCGGGTCGGCCGCCGAGCGCTGACAGGTCTTAGCCGTGGCCACGCCCGCTCGCGAGTTACCCTGAAGCGGAAGGCCGCGCAGAGGAAAAACGGCCACCCTATCCTTCCTTGCGCCGCACGGCCACCGGCGCGCCGACGCCGATGCCGAGCGTCGTTGCTGCGCTGCCTTGCGGGACCGCGATCTCCAGCCGGCCCAGGCTGCCGACCAGGGCGATGAGCGGCGCTGCCACGGCGTAGTGTGGGCTCAGCCCGCTGATGGTCTGCCCGCCGACCTCCACCAGCAGTGGCCCCGGCGCGAGGTCGGCCGGACGGATATTGGTGACCAGGTTGCCGAAGCGGTCGACGTAGATCGCGACCCCGCGGCGGCCGCCATCAGGCAGCACCTCGACGGCCGGCGACGCCAGCCGCAGCGGGTCGGCGACGGGTGGCCCGAGCGCGTCGAGCGGCAGCCCGACCGCCAGCGCCGCGGCCACCGGCGCGAACACGTCGCGCCCGTGGAAGGTCTGGCTGACCTCGGGCAGCCAGAAGCGCCGCTCGCGCAGCTCGACGCAGCGCGCGGCCGGCTGCTCGTCGAGCACGTAGCCGAACACGCCTTTGTCCGGCCCAACGAAGCGGCCGGCCGGCGCCTCGACGGCCCGCGGGCGCCGCGCGCTGCCGACGCCGGGATCAACCACCACGACGTGGACGGTCGACAGAGGGAAAGAGCGGTAGCTGGCAGCCAGGAGCAGCGCAGCGCCGTGGATGTCGTGCGGCGCGACCTCGTGGCACAGGTCCACGATGCGCACGTGCGGCGCGCGCGCCAGGATCACGCCCTTCATCACGCCGACGTAGTGGTCGCGCAGGCCGAAGTCGGTCAGCAGGGTCAGGATGGCCGCCAGCACGGCTACCAGCCTGCCGCGGCCAGGCCCAGGGCCTCGCGCACCGCGGCGACGACGAACAGCGAGCCGGTGGCGCAAATCAGGTCGCCGGCGCGCGCCAGCGCCCGTGCGCGGGCCAGGGCCGCCGGGACGTCGGCCGCGAGCTCCGCGGCGAGCCCGCAGTCGCTGGCCGCGGCGGCGACGAGCGCCGGGTCGGCGGCGCGCGGGTGCGCCGAGGCCGTGGCGATGATGCGCGCCGCCACGGGAGCCAGAGCACGCACAATCCCGGCGACGTCTTTATCGCGCGACGTGCCAAGGATCAGGATGCGGCGGCGGGCGCGGAAGGAGTCGGCGAGCGCCTGCGCCAGCTTGGCCGCCGAGTCGACGTTGTGCGCCCCGTCGACGACGAGCCACGGTCGCCGGCCAAGCACCTCCAGCCGCCCAGGCCAGCGCACACGGGCGATGCCGCGGCGGATCGCCCCCGACCCCACGCGGAAGCCGTGCGCGCGCAGCAGGTCGATCGCGGCGAGGGCCAGCGCAGCGTTCTCGCTCTGGTGCCGGCCCAGCAGCGGCACGCGCAGCTCGCCATAGCTGGCGCGCGGCGTGCGCACGGCGACGCGCCAGCTACGGCCGACGCGCCGCGTCTGCCAGCCGACCTCGCGTCCGAGCAGCCAGTGGGCGGCGCCGCGCGCGGCGCTGGCACGCTCGATCTCGGCCAAGGTCTCAGGCTGCTGGGGCGCGCAGACGAGCGGCACGCCGGCCTTGACGATGCCGGCCTTCTCGCGGGCGATGGCGGCGAGCGTGTCGCCGAGAAGTGCGGTGTGGTCGACGCTGATGGAGGTCATGAGGGTCGCGATCGGCTGGACGACCGTGACCGCGTCGAGCCGGCCGCCCAGGCCGGTCTCCAGCACGGCGCAGTCGACGCCTTGCTGGGCGAAGTGCACGAAGGCCGCTGCGGTCGTCAGCTCGAACGTGGTGAGCTGGCCGAGGTCCGGGTGGTTGCGGTGGACGCGCTCGGCGGCGATGCGCACCTGGGCGACGGCGGCGGCCAGGTCCTCCTCGCCGATGGGCTGCGCTCCGATGCGGATGCGCTCGCGGAAGTTGTGCAGGTGCGGCGAGGTGTAGAGGCCGACGCGATAGCCGGCGGCGCGCAGCACGCTCTCGAGCATCGCGGCCGTCGAGCCCTTGCCCTTCGTCCCGGCGATCTGGACGCACGGGAAGCGCCGCTCCGGCCGGCCGAGCAGCTCGCAGAGCGCATGCACGCGATCTAGGTTGAAGCGTGTTGGCGCCGGGACGGGGCGCTCTTCGTAGTTCGCGAAGCTCGCCAGGTAGGCCATGGCCGCGCGGTAGGGCGCTGGGCGCAGCATCGCTACGGGCGCGGCCGCAGCGCGCTCATCCGCGCTGGCCACGAGCGCGCCGGCCCCCGCTGCATCGTGTCGCCGCACGATCCTCTCCCCCTGGCCGGCGCGCGCCGGCCAACGCTAAGGACCATAGCCCGTGCCTCCTTCGCCCGCAAGCGCGGTCGACCATGCGCTGGCGGTGAGCTGTGGTATCTTTCTCCCGACGCTAAGGAGGGTGCTATGGGCGACGTGCGCGAGTCCCTGCGCGACGAGCTGGCGGCAGCGCACCAGGCGCTGCGGGCGCTGCTGGACACGGTGCGCGGCGACGCGTGGAGCCTGCCCACGCCGAACGAGGGCTGGACGGTGAAGGACACGCTCGGGCATCTCTGCACCGGTGAGACAGGCAACGCGCTGATCGCGCGTCGGATCCTCGACGGCGAGGCGAAGCCGGTGGAGGGCTTCGACCTGAATCGCTGGAACCAGCGCCAGGTAGAGAAGCGCCGCGACAAGACGGCCGAGGAGCTGTGGCAGGAGTTGGACACCGCGCGCGCCGAGACGCTCGCCTTCCTGGAGAGCCTGGCATCGGAGCAGTTCCAGCTTCGCGGCTACCGCACCACCGGCGACGAGACGACGCTGGAGGGCGTCTTCCGGCAGATCGCGCGCCACGAGCGTGGGCACACCGACGACATCCGCGCGGCGCTGGCAGGACGACGCTGAGCCATGTCGGGCAGCGGCCGCGGCGCGGAGCGGCCCGACGCGCCCGTGCGCCGGGCCATGCAAGCCCACAAGCGGCGCAGCGGCCCGCTGCCGTTCGAGACGTTCGTCGAGCGGCGCATCCGTGAGGCGCTGGAGCAGGGCCTTTTCGACCACCTGCCGGGCCACGGCCAGCCGCTGGACCTCGGCGCGGAGAACCCCTTCGAGGACCCTGATTGGCGGGTGGCCTATCGCATCCTCAAGAACGCCGGGTTCGCGCCACGCTGGATCGAGCTGGGCCGCGAGCTGGAGGCTGACTGGCAGCTCTGCCTAGAGCGCGTCGCGGCCTACGAGCGGCGCGTGCGCGCCGACGTCGGCCGGCTGCGGCGGCGCCTTGTGCCGGCGACCGCTGAGCTCGCCGCCCTCCACGGCGCGCACGCGCGCCTAGTAGGCGAGGTGGTCGAGCGCGTCCAGGCGTACAACGAGAAGGTGCAGATCTACAATCTCACGGTGCCGATCTTCTCGCTCCAGCGCCAGCGCCAGCGCGTCGAGCCGCTGCTGAGCCGCCTGGAGGCGCTAGAGCCGGCGCGGCTCTATGCCGCGGGCTGACCCGACTCATACCAGTTCGCCGTGCACAGACCGTATTTGCGGCGGCCGGTCCGTAGGGGCGGGGCTTGTCCCCGCCCGTGGCGGCGGCATGGCGGGGGACAAGCCCCCGCGCTACGCTCAGAGCCATCATGTATGGCCTTTGTCAGCGAAATTGGTATCAGTCGTCCGCCAGGTGCGGCGCGGCCGTGAAGCGCACCGGCCGGTGCAAGAAGCGCCCGGGAGCCAAACGGTCGAGGGCGACGGGCACATCCGTCGTGCCGCGCAGCACGAGGTCGGCGACGATCTGGCCGGTGATGGCGGCCAGATGGATGCCGCGGTGGCCGTGGCCGGTGGCCAGGTAGACGTTTTGCCAAGCGGGCACGCGGCCGACGAGTGGCCAGCGGTCGGGCGAGAGCGGCCGCACGCCGGCCAGGTGGAGCACCAGCCGGGCCTCGGCCGCCACCGGTATCACCTCCAGCGCCCGACCCAGCAGCTCGTCGCGCGCCGCCTCGGTGGGCCGCACGTCGAGGTGGTCCGCGGCCACCTCGTCGAGCAGGTACGGCTCGGTGTCTTCGAGGACGCGGCCGGCCGTGCTGCCGACCGAGAGGAAGCCGTCGCGGCGGCTGATGAGGCTGCCGCGCTTAGGCGAGCTGACCAGGGCCGGCAGCGGCGGCCCGTCAAGCCGGAGCTGCAGCCGCTCGCCCTTGAGCGGCCGCACGGGGATCGGCATCCCGAGCCACGGCGCGGCGACCGGCGCCCACGGCCCCAGCGCCAGGACGACGGCCCCGCAGGCCACACGGCCGCTCTGGTGCTCGACCGCCGTGGCGCGGTCGCCCTCGCGGACGAGCCCGAGCACGCGACGCAGGAGCAGTGCGGCGCCACGGCGCTCGGCGGCCGTCGCCAGCGCCAGGGTGTAGCGCGCGCTGTCGAGCTGGGCCGCCTCGGCCTCGTAGGCCGCGCCGCGCACCTCCGGGCTGAGGCGTGGCTCGATGGCCCGCACCTCGTCGCCGTCGATCCAACGCACGGCGATGTGGCGCTCCTGCCACGCCAGATGGTCGCGGATGAAGCGCTCCTCCTCCTCGTCGAGCGCCAGGCGCAGGCCGGGGCGAAGCTGGTAGAGCAGGTCGATGCCCGTCAGCTCGACCAGCCGTGGCACGATGGCCCGGGTGGCGCGAAAGCCTTCCAGCCCAAGCAAGAAGTACGGCTCGCTCTGGAAGTCTGTCGCCGCGAGCGAGAGGAAGCCGGTGGCGTGGGTCGAGGCGCCGCTGGCGATGGCCTCGCGCTCGACAAGCACGACGCCTGCGCCGGCGTCGGCGAGATGAAAGGCGATCGCGCAGCCCACGGCGCCTGCGCCGACGACTACGACGTCTGGGCTGGTGCGCACCGCAATCCTCCTGTAGGCCGGGGTCGCCTCGCCCCGGCTGGTTTGGGAGCTCGCGCTACTCTAGCAGCGGACTCTGCCGCACGCAAATACGCGCGAAGCTAGCCGGAGTGCTTGCTCGGCTGGCGCTGGGCCGCTATACTCAGCTATGCGCAGCACTACTGCAATTCACGTGGCTGGGCCGGCCTCCGGCGCCGCGAGGGGGACGCCATGCGACTCACCTGCCTCCAGCAGCATCTTAACAAGGCGCTGTCAGTCGTCGTGCGTGCCGTGCCGGCGAAGAGCACGCTGCCGGTGGCGCTCAACGTCTTGCTGGCCACCGAAGAGGGACGGCTAAGGCTGGCCGGCACCAACCTCGATCTGGCCATCACCACCTGGGTTACGGGCAATGTCGAGGCCGAGGGCGCCATCTCGGTCCCAGCGCGCATCCTCAGCGGCTTCGTCAGCTCGCTCGACCCCGACCGCCTGGAGCTGACACTAAACCAGCGCACGCGCACGCTGACCATCCACTCCGGCGGGAGCGAGGCCAACATCAAGGGCGTCGACGCCGAGGAGTTCCCGCCCATCCCGCGCGCCGGCGGTAACGTCACGGTGTCCGTCGACCCGGCGACGCTGCGCGAGGGCATCGAGCAGGTGGCCTTCGCCGCGGCGACCGACGACAGCCGCCCGGTGCTGGCCGGGGTGTTAGCCAGCTTCGACGGCGACTCGCTGACGCTGGCGGCGGCCGACGGCTTTCGCCTCGCCGTGCGGCGGCTCGACCTGCGCAGCGCGGTTGCCGAGCGGCTGGATATCATTGTCCCGCGGCAGGCGATGGTCGAGATGGCGCGCCTGCTGGCCGACGAGAGCGAGCCGGCCGAGCTGAGCGTCTCGCCGAACCGCAGCCAGCTCCTGGTGCACACGCGGGGCGCCGACCTCGTGACGCGGCTCATCGAAGGCACGTTTCCCAACTACGAGCAGATCATTCCGACGCGCTACCAGACGCGCGTGCTCATCTCCACCTCCGATTTCCTCAAGGCCACGCGCCGCGCCGAGGTCTTCGCCACCGACGCGGCGAACATGGTGCGTCTCCAGATCACCCCGGGTGAGGAGCTGGCGCCGGGTAAGATGCTGGTCACGGCTCGCGCTGCCGAGCTGGGCGACAACACCTCGCAGCTCGACGTGGTCGTCGAGGGCGGGCCGACGCAGATCGCGTTCAATGCCAAGTACCTCAAGGACGTGCTGTCGGCGCTCCCTAACGTGCCGCAGGTCGGCCTCGAGGTCAGCAGCCCGGCCAGCCCCGGAGTCATCCGGCCCGCCGGCGGCGACGGCTACACGCACGTCATCATGCCGATGCACGTCAACCAGCCGCGGAGCTAGCCGGCCGGCGGACGCCGTCTTGTCATTCGCACCGCGCGACGAGTCCGCAGCTTGCCGGCGCTCTCGGGCGCGACGTCTTCGCTCCATGTGGCCACTCCTGCTTACAGAATGCACGGGCCTGTTTGACAGTGCTCGCGGCCGGGTTACACTTAAGTTCAGTCCTGGTGTCCCCGCGGCGTGCCGCGGCCGTCGGGCAGGAACGGGCGAATCCGAAGGTCTCCTGAGGCGACCTTTGGAGTCCTGTCTGGGGTGGGATGGGGCATTCCGCCAGGGCCATTCTCAGCTTAGGCCCGGGGGCCGATCGTGGCGCTGCACATCTTCAACACCCTCACGCGACGCGTCGAGCCATTCGTCCCGCGCGAGCCGGATCGAGTGCGCATGTACACATGCGGGCCGACGGTCTACCGCTTCGTACACATCGGCAACCTGCGCTCCTACCTGATGGCCGACTGGCTGCGCCGCGCCCTGCTGGCAGAGGGCTACGCGGTGCAGCACGTCAAGAACATCACCGACGTCGGCCATATGCGCCAGGAGATGCTCGACCGCGGCGAGGATAAGATGATCGCCGCGGCGCTGGCCGAGGGCAAAACGCCGGCCGACATCGCCGCCTTCTACACGGCGGCATTCCTGCGTGACGAGGAGCGCATCAACATCCTGCCGGCGACGGTCTACCCGCGCGCGACCGAGCACATCGCCGAGATGGTCGAGATTGCTGAGCGCCTGCTGGCCAACGGGCACGCCTACGAGGTCGGCGGCAACGTCTACTTCGCGGTGAGCAGCTTCGCGCCGTACGGCCGGCTCTCCGGCAACCTGCCACGCGAGCTACTCGAGGGCGTGCGCGCCGAGGCCGATCCGCTGAAGCGTAATCCGGCCGACTTCGCGCTCTGGAAGGCCGCCGAGCCGGGGCGGACGCTGAAGTGGGACAGCCCCTGGGGCCCGGGCTTCCCCGGCTGGCACATCGAGTGCTCGGCCATGTCGATCAAGTACCTCGGCCCGCACCTAGACGTGCACACTGGCGGCGTCGACAACATCTTCCCGCACCACGAGGATGAGCTGGCGCAGAGCGAGGCGTGCTTCGGCCCGCCGTTCGTCGGCTATTGGGTGCACGGCCAGCACCTGCTGGCCGACGGGCTGAAGATGGCCAAGTCGACCGGCAATGCTTACACGCTCGACGACCTCATCGCCCGCGGCTTCGAGCCGCTCGACCTGCGCTACCTCTGCCTGACGGCGCACTATCGCGCGCGCCTGAACTTTACCTTCGCCGCCCTGCGCGCCGCGCGGGTGGCCCGCTGGCGGCTGCAGCAGCGCATCTGGGACTGGGTCGACGTCGCCAACTCCGCACCCGATGGCCCGGTGCTCGGCCCGTCGGGCGAGGCGGCGCGCGAGCGCTTCTGGGCGGCGGTGCGTGACGACCTGCACGTGCCGCGTGCCTTGGGCGTCGTCTGGCAGATGGCGAGCAGCGATCTCGCGCCCGGCGAGAAGCTGGCGCTGGTCCGCGACTTCGACCGCGTGCTGGGTCTCGACCTCACGCGCGACGTCGCCGCGCGGCCGAAGGTGCCGGCCGACGTGGCGGCCCTCGTGGCCGAGCGCGCCGGCCTGCGCGCGCGGCGCGCTTACGGCGTGGCCGACGCGCTGCGCGAGCGCGCGCGGGCGGCCGGCTTCGTCGTCGGTGATGCGCCGTGGGGCATGCGTGTGCGCCCGGCGCTGCGGCCTGACGCGCTTGTCGGCTGCTTCTCGACGGCGCGCGACGTGCCCTCGCGCGTCGACGAGCCGCCGGCGCGCGAGCTCTCCATCCTGCTACACGTCTACGGCTGGCGCGCGGACGTCGAGCGCTGCGTCGCCTCGGTGCTGCGCGCCGCCGATCTGGGCGCGTGCAATGGAGAGGTGGTCGTCGTCGACTCGCAGTCCGAGCGCGACGACGGCTGGCTGGACGAGCTCGCCACCCACGAGCCGCGCGTCCGCGTGCTGCGGCCCGACCACCCGCTGGGCGAGGGCGAGGGCCGCAACGTGGCGCTCAAGCAGGCGCTAGGGCGTACGCTCGTCCTGATGGACACCAGCGTCGAGGCGACCGGCGACTTCGTCACGCCGCTGCTCGCCGCGTTGGCCGACGACGCAATCGGCGTCGCTGGGCCGTGGGGCCTGCGCAGCCACAACCTGCGCCAGTTCGAGGAGGCCACGGGCGGCGAGGTCGACGCCATGCAGCTCTACTGCTTCGCCTTCCGCCGTGAGCGCGTAGGCGAGATCGGGCTGATGGACGAGAAGTTCCGCTACTACCGCCACGTCGACCTGGACTACAGCTTCCGCTTCCGCGACCGCGGCTACCGCGTCGTGGCGCTGCCCGATCTCCCGCTCGTGCGGCACGAGCACCGTGGCTGGGAGGAGCTGAGTCACGAGGAGCGCGACAAGCGCAGCCGCCGCAACTTCTACCGCTTCCTGGCGCGCTGGGGCACGCGCTACGACCTCCGCGTGCCAGAAAGCGCGCAGCATAGTGGTTGACCACTGTAGTCTTGACCGCTACCGGGTCGGATTGTCATTTGGCGATCGCGACGTATCGCGCGCCGCCCTATCGTCCGCGTCGGGCAGCCAGCGCTCCACGCTCCAGGCCGGCAGCCGCCAGGCCCGGCCGTCGCCGCCGACGACGCGCGCAGCCGGCCCACGCAGCGGCCCGAACCCGCACGGCTGCGGCTCCTCGCCCACCGCCGCGAGGACCTGGCCGCGCGCCGGGCCGGCCACCACTGCGCCGGCCGGCAGGTCCACGGACGGGGTCCCGGCCCCAGCGACGAAGAGCGCCGGGGCGGCCATCGGTGCTCCCGGCGCGCGCTGCCCGTAGAGGACGCTGGCGATCCGGCCCTCCAGCGCAGCCAGTGCGGCGTGTGCCGCCGCCGGCATGGGCTGGCGGCCGAGCCAGTGCGTTACCAGGATGGCCGGGCCGCCCTCCGGCGCCGCGAGCTCCCCGAGCAGATCGCCCGGCACGGAGCCCACCACTAGCGCCGCCACGCCGCACGCCGCCGCGCCGGCCCGCGTGCCCGGCGCCAGGAAGCCGCCGACGACCACCGCCCCGCGGCAGCCGCCGTCGAGCGCCGCCGGCGTCAGCGGCTCGTCGGCGGCGGCGCGCACCACTAGCCGGCCGTGCGCCTCGGGCCCGCCCCCGGCCAAGGCCTGGCAGAGCAACCCGTCGGCACGCAGCACGACGCTGCTGCCCTCCACGACGCGCTCGACCGTGCCGGCCACGTGCGCCGCAAGTGCGACCTCGGACGCGGCCGGCGCGAGCACCACGGCGCCGCGGTCAGGCACGACGCGCGTCAGCGTGCCGGCGAACGGCGCGGCGTAGCTGCGGCGCACCAGCAGCCCACTGCGCGCCAGCATCTCTCCGGCGCGAAACGTCTCGCCCACTTGCTTACGCAAGAGGCGAAGGACGTCGTAGGGCCGGACGTGCAGCAGCGCCGCCAGCGGAACGACCAGCGGCTCGCGCGGCGGCAGGCCGCGGGCCAGCACATCGTCCGGCCCGACCGTCTGTCCTTCGGCGACGAGGACTTCGGCGGCGATCGGCAAGGCGCGTGTCCAGGGCATCGCCCCGGCGACGAGGATCGGGCGATATGGCACCGTGCCGCTCACAGGCGGCATCATTCGTTCGTCGCTCCGCTCGCTGCCCGAGGAGGGCGCAGCGCCGCGACCTGCGCGGCGAAGTCGCGCAGCGTCGCCTCACGCTGCCGTGGCCGCCCCTCGACGATCACGCCCAGCGGCCCGCCCGTGGCGACAAAGGCGCCCCCGGCGCCGTCATCCACCGTCGCGCGCTCGCCTGGGCCAAGAGCCAGATAGGCGACGCCGCCCGTCGGCGCCGCCAGCTCGCGCAAGGCCCCGTCATCCTGCCGCAGGGTGAGACACGGCGCACCGGCCGCACCGTCCGCCACGACGTACGCGCCGAGCACCGGGCAGGCGTCGGCCAGCAGCGCCTCCCCGACCTCCGGCCGCGCGGGCGCCAGCGCCGCGAGCAGGGCCAGCGCGTCGGCGTCGTCCCAGCAGAGCAGCCCGCGGCCCTGCGGCCGCGCGGCGTCGAGCAGCCAGAGACCGATGCGCGCGGGGTCAGCGACGTGCGCCGCGAGCGCCCCCGTCACGACGAGCCGCGCGTCGGGCGGTGCCGCGAGCAGCCCCTGTCGGCCGGCGCAGAGCACCAGCTCGGCGTCGAGGGCCTCGCCGTCGGCCGGGGCGATGCCGCGCACGTGCCGCTCGACGAGAGCAGCGAGCTGCTCCTGGTCCAGGCTCGGCAGGCGACTTCGTACCCACGTGGCGAACGAGGGCGGATGGTCGCCCCCGAGCGGGACGTGCTGCACGCGCACGTCGGCCCCGGCGACCGCGTACACGCCGACCCGGCCGAGATCCAGGTCGAACACGACCACCGGCCCGCCGTCCTGGGCCGCGAGGAAGCGCGCGGCCCACAGCAGCGCCTCGGCGCGCAACCGCGGCGTCACGTCGCCGATCGGCCAGGCGCCGCTCCGCTGCTCGCGCCAGAGGTCGGCCAGAGCGGGCCACAGCGCCAGCGCCCCGGCGGCCAGCCCCCCCGGCCAGGCGATCCGTCGGACCGGCAGGGCGGTCGCCGACGGGCTGCCGCCGGCCTCGACCACCAGCAGCACCGCCCGCCTCGTCGGGACCGCGCGGGCCAGCGCGCCCGGGACGGTCCAGGCTGGCTGGCGTCGTGCCTCGCCGAGATGCAAGTCGAGCGCGGCCCACCAGCGCCGGGCCAGCTCGGAGCCGTCGTCCCAGAAGAGGAGGACGTCCGGCTCGCCCTCGAGCACGTGCTGGACGTGGCTCTCCAGCGCGCCCGCCCGCCGGAGCGCCGGCGCACCCAGGCCGCCGCCCGCGCAGGCGCAGCCCAGCGCCGCGGCCAGGGGGCGCAGGACGTGGTCGTAGGTCTCCTGCCGCGGCGCGATGGCCGTGACACGGAGCGGCAGCGAGTCGTGGACGACCACGGCGGCCGGTGGCGCGTCGCCGGCGATCCCCGCTCGCTCGGCTGCCTCTGCGAGGGCCCGCGCCGGCTCGAAGCGCGCCGGCACCGTGGCCGCGCCGCTCAGGCGCAGCACCCCGTCGACGCGCTGCACGGCGGCGGCGGTGGCGCTGCGCGGCCCGAGGCCGGCGATCCAGACTGGCGTGCTCACGCCGCCAATGCTACCATTCGTCGGCGGCACGTCAAACAGTTTTTTACATAGAGCCCGCCTCGCTCCGGCGGCATCCCCCAACGTCGCCGAGGCAGCGCGTGGTGTACCATGGTGGGCGTGGAGGATGCCCATGTCGACCCCTCCGACCTCGTCCTTCACCCGATGGGATGCCCACGAAGCGATCGGCACCGCTACGCTTTCGGAAGACGTGGTCATTCTCGTGGCGCGGTGCCGCCTGCGCGACCACTGGTTCGTGTCGCTTCAGACGCTGCGTCGCGCGCAGCCGCCGGCGCAGGGCTGGGAGCCGCGTTCACAGACCGTCCTGCCCATGGGGAGCGTCGCCACCATGTGCGCGCTGCTCCAGCGCGCTCTCGAGCAGACCCAGCAATCGTCGTAGCGGCGCCCGCCGCGCGTCTTCCGGCGCGCGGGCGGCGCACGCCGCGACGAGAGGGGGCGGCCCGATGAACGAAACCGTCGAGCAGACGGCGAGTAGCGCGCGCTACGTTCGCGCCGCACGCGTCGTCGACGTCGATGCGGCCGGTTGCGCTGTCGTGCACGTCGAAGGGCACACCCTCGCGCTTCTCCGGCACGGCGGGCGCATCCACGCCATCGACAACCGCTGCCCGCATATGGGTTTCCCGCTGCATCGAGGCTCGGTGAGCGACGGCATCCTCACCTGCCACTGGCACCACGCGCGCTTCGACCTCGCTGGGGGCGGGACGTTCGATCCCTGGGCCGACGACCTACGCACCTTCGCTGTGGAGGTCCGCGACGGGGAGGTGTGGGTCGACCTCGCGCCGCGCGGCGACGTGCTGGCCCACCAGCGCCGGCGGTTGCGCGAGGGTCTCGAGGGTAACCTCTCGCTGGTGATCGGCAAGGCGGTGATCGCCTTGGCCGAGGGCGGCGGCGATCCAGCCGAGGCCTTCCGCATCGGGCTCGATTTCGGCACGCGCTACCGGCAGGCCGGCTGGGGCCAGGGCTTGACCATCCACACCTGCATGCTCGGCTTGCGGCCGCACCTCGACGCCGACGACCGGCCGCGGGCGCTGTTCCACGGCCTGGCGGCCGTCGCCCGCGACTGCGACGCAGCGCCGCCGCGCTTCCCGCTGCGCCCGCTGCCGGGAGCCGAGGCCGATCTGCCGACGCTCCAGCGCTGGGTCCGCCGGTTCGTCGAGGTGCGCGACGCTGAGGGCGCCGAGCGCTGCATCGTCTCGGCGGTGCGCGCCGGGGCCGACCACCGGCAGATGGCCGACATGCTGCTCACCGCGGCCACCGATCACCGCTACCTCGACATCGGGCACGTCGTCGACTTCGCCAACAAGGCGCTCGAGGCGCTCGATGTCGCCGGCTGGGACGACGCCGAGACGACGCTAGCCTGTCTGGCTCCGGCCTACGCCAACGCCGCACGGATGGAGGAGTCAAACGCCTGGCGCTTTCCGGTCGATCTAGTGGCCGTCCTCGACCGCGCGTTCGCCGCGCTCCCGGCAGCGCTGGAGGCCGGCCGAGCGCGGCTGCGGCGCTGGGCCGGTCGCGACGCGCTGGTGCCAGTGCTGCTTGGCGAGGATGCGGCGGCCATCGCCGACGCCGCGCTGGCGGCCCTGCGCGAGGGCTGTGCGCCCGAGGACCTGGCCGCCACCGTGGCCTACGCCGCTGTGCTGCGCATCGCTCGCTTCGCGACGAGCAACGAGTTCACGGATTGGGATACTGCTTTGCACAGCTTCACTTTCGCCAACGCCGTCCACCAGAGCCTGCGACGCATCGGCCCTCGCGGCGACGCCGAGGGCCAGGCTCTCCTCCTGCGCGGGGTGCTCGACGCGGCGATGACCGTCTACCTGAACCGCTTCCTCAACGTGCCACCGGCGCGCCTGCCCGAGCCCGACGAGCGCGCGGCCGAGCCGGCGGCGCTCCTCACCGAGCTGCCGGCGCTGCTGGACAAGCGGCAGCAGGTGGACGAGGCCGGTGGCCTCGTGGCGCGCTACCTGCACGCCGGCGGACCGCCGGAGCGGCTGCTCGCGATGCTCGGCACCCTGCTGCTGCGCGAGGACCGCGACTTCCATACCATCCAGACTGTCGAGGCGGCCGTCCGCCTGTTCGGCCTCCTCCGCGGCACGCCGGCGGCCGTGCACGTGCTCGTCGCCGCCGCGCGCTACCTCGCCGCCCACGCGCCGACGATGCGCGCTCAGGGCCAGACCTACCCGATCGCCAGGCGGCTGGCGCGCGGCGAGCGGCTGTTCGAGGAGGCGTAAGG
>JACQUS010000028.1 GCA_016210125.1 Chloroflexota bacterium
GCTATGGTCGGCGACGGCATCAACGACGCGCCGGCCCTGGCGCAGGCCGACGTGGGCATCGCCATGGGCAGTGGGACCGACGTGGCGCTGGAGACGGCCGACATCACGCTGATGACCGGCGACCTGCGCGGCATCGTGACGGCCATCGCGCTCAGCCGTCAGACCATGCGCGTGATCAAGCAGAATCTGTTCTGGGCCTTCTTCTACAACGTTGTGCTCATCCCGGTGGCGGCGGGCGTGCTCTATCCGTTCGCCGCGCTGCTGCTCAATCCAATGCTCGCCGCGCTGGCGATGGCCTTCAGCTCGGTGTCGGTCGTCAGCAACTCGCTGCGGCTGCGCCGCTTTCGCCCGACACACGGGCAGGGATAACGACGGGTAGGGATAGCAACGGAGGTTTCACGATGACTACGGCAACGCTGCACGCGCCGGCGATCTCCTGCGGCCACTGCGTCGCGGCGATCAAGCGGGCGGTTGGGAAGCTCCCGGGCGTCGCGAACGTCGATGGCGATCCGGCGACGAAGCGCGTCACGGTGAGCTACGACGCCAGTGCAGTGAGCCTCGAGCAGATCTCCTCGGCCATGGCCGAGGAGGGCTACCCCGTCGCCAGCTAGCCGGCCTTACGCCAGCCGCAGGCTGGGCGCGGCGTCCAGGTCCCAGCCGTCGCGCTGGCCGTGCGTGAGGCGATAGTAGCCGCACGCGGCGATCATCGCCGCGTTGTCCGTGCAGAGCGCCAGCGGCGGGACGAGGACCTCGCCGCCGAGCCGGCACGGCAGCTCGGCGCGCAGCAGCGCGTTGGCTGCGACGCCCCCGCCGACCGCGACCTGGCGCGCGCGGTAGCGCGAGGCCGCGCGGCTCGTCTTCTCCACCAGCACGTCGACGACCGCGCGCTGGAAGCTCGCCGCGAGATCGGCTACTGGCAGGCCGGCCGCTAAATCCCGCCGCGCGGCTGCCGCCGGGCTCAGGTCGGACTGCTGGCCGCCAGGCACGGCGGTGCCGCTGAGCCGCTCCACGGCGCGCAGGACGGCCGTCTTCAGCCCGCTGAACGAGAAGTCGAGTCCGCTGCGAAGCATCGCCCTGGGGAACGCGAAGGCCGCCGAATCGCCGCCCTCGGCGGCACGCTGGATGGCTGGGCCGCCCGGGTAGCCCAGGCCGAGCAGCCGTGCCACCTTGTCGAAGGCCTCGCCGGCCGCGTCGTCGCGCGTGCGTCCCAGCAGGCGGTACTGGCCGTGGCCACGCATCAGGATGAGGTCGGTGTGCGCACCCGAGACGAGCAGGCAAAGCAGCGGAAACTGCGGCTCGACGCCGGGCAGCAGCCAGTTGGCGTAGACGTGACCCTCCATGTGATTCACGCCGACGAGGGCCTTGCCGCGGGCCAGGGCGACCGCCTTGGCGAAGTTGAGGCCGACCAGTAGCGCGCCGGCTAGCCCAGGCCCGCGCGTCACGGCCACGGCGTCGAGGTCGTCCCAGCCGCGGTCGGCGTCGCGGAGTGCCTGCTCGACGACCGGGCTGAGCAGGACGAGGTGCTGGCGGGCCGCCACCTCGGGCACTACGCCGCCGTAAGCCGCGTGCAGCTTGACCTGCGAGGCGACGACGTTCGAGCGCAGCAGGCGGCCGTCCTCGACGACCGCGGCGGCCGTCTCATCGCACGAGGTCTCGATGCCCAAGATGTGCATGGCGATATTGTGCCATCACCTGGGCAACTGGGCGAGGTATGCGCGCTCCGCGCTCGCGAGGACCAGCCAGCCGCGGCGCTCGTCGTGCGCGAGCAGGCGCAGGTCGGCCGGGGCGTTGTCGGCGCTGTAGCGGAACTGGCGGCGGAACAGGCCGTCCTTGGCGAACTCCACGACACGCTGGCGGCTGGGCTCGAGGACGTAGACGCCGCGCGACTGCGCCTGCGTGGCTATGGCTCGTGGGGCATCGAGCGGCTCGCCGGGCACCAAGGCCGGGAACGGCAGCACGCCGCTCTCATCCCGCCGCGTGAGCCGGCCGTCGTCGTGCAGCAGGTAGACGCTCCCATCGGCGGTGAGATCGCGCACGCCGTCGACGTCGAACAAACGCTGCCAGCCCTGCTCTGTCGCCTGGCGTGGGAGCGCCCAGACGGCGCCGGGCTGCCGCGAGAGCGCGACGACGTGCTGCGGCGTGACCGCGAGCCGTGCCACGCGCGCCTGCGCCGGCAGCGGTGGGAGCATGCTGAGCGTGCTCTGCGCGAGAAGCCAGAGGCCGCCGTCGTCCGTCGCCACCACCATCTCGCCCGCGGCTGAGCGCTCCGCCCCCAGCGGTGCGACGTGCGTCGGTCGGCCGAGGACGATGGTACCACGGCGCTCGCCGACCTGCCAGAGGACGTCGGCCTGCAATGCCGGGCCGAACGGGTCGAGCAAGTACTTCAGGATGCGTCCCTGGCTGCCCTCGACCGCGATGAGCGTGCGGTCGAGGATGGCCAGGTCGGTCAGCAGGCCGTTCGGCACGCGCACAATGTCGCGGAGCGCGCCGATGTAGATCGTCGGCGTCGCCTGCGTCCGCTCCGGCCGTCCGGCGGCGTCGGCTGACGGGTCGAATGCCATGCCGCGAGTCGAGAGGGCGCGCAAGCTCTCGCCACGCTCCTGGGTCGGGCTGCTGGCGAGCATCGCCAGGGGCGTTGCCTCCCGGAGCACCGGAACACGTCCGTCGATGCCCCAGAGGAGCAGCGCGGCTGCTACCACCAGGGCCAGCGTGGCGAAGAGCGCTCCAGCGGCGACGGTGCGGGAGTGGTGCGCTGGAAGCGTGGCCGACTCTGCGATGATCGGCTCGGAGAGGCGCTGTGACGCTTGGTGGCGTTCCTGCTGCGCCCCGGACGCGCGCGCGGCGACTTTCCGCGCCTGGCCCGGCAGCGCCGGCGCGCGGTCGCCGGCAACGGGTCGGTGGGCCGGGGCCACGAGGGCGAGGGTCATATCCGGCACGCTCGCTGCCGAGGTCATCGTGGCAAGGCGCACCTGCACGGCGTCCGGGTCGGCGCGCTTGAGCAGCCAGGTCCAGCCGTCGTCGCCGAGCCGCGGAGCCAGCGGGCCGGCGGCCACCGCGACCACGCCGCCGGCTGCCAGCTCGACGCTTGCGAGGCCGACCTCGGCGTCGCCGCGCAGCCCGATCGGCAGCGTGGTCGCCGCCGGCACCAGCGGCGCGACGCGCTCCGGCACGGGCGCGTCGTCGCGCGCGAGGTAGCAAGTCGCCGGGCCGGCATGCGCCAGGTACATGCGGTCGCCGCGCTGCGCGAGGCAGACGAGCGCGGCTTCGGCGCGGTCGCCGTGGGCCGCCTGGGCGTTGGCGGCCAGGAGGGCACGGTGCGCAGCACGGACCGTCTGCACGAGCCGCGTGGTCAAGGCCGCCGGCGCCGGATCGCCATATGCGCCGGCGACGGCCTGGATGATGGCGTCGGCGGCCTCGTCCTCACGGGGGCCGGCCACGCAGGCGACGCACAGCAGGAGCGGAAGCCGCCTGCTCCCCTCGACGAGCACAACCGTCGGCTCGCCTCCCTGCACGCGCCAGGCACCAACGGCATGCCAGAGGCTCGCCGTGCTGCTATCCTCGACTATCAGCGCTCGACCCCCACCGCGTCGCCATCCGGCTACACGTTCGGACGCCTTGGCTGCTGCCGCATCGTGCGAGAGAGCGCTCCTGGCGACCAGCGATCGATCATTGTAGCACGCGGGCTCCGCCGACCCGCTCCGGCTTCCGCCACTGGCGCGTGGGCGGCCGGAACCTTACGCGCGCACGTCGGCGCCGGTCTCGTGGCGTAGCGCCCAGCGAAAGAACACGACGGTGAGCACGCAGAAGAAGAAGAGCGGCCCGCCGACCCACAGAAGCAGCCCGCCGAGCTGCTGGTCTTCCAGCGCGGTCAGGCCGAGCAGGCGCGGCGCCGCAGCGTAGGGGGCGTAGAGCGGCTGGCCGGCTAGCGTCACGAGCGCGCCGACCGGCTGGCTTAGCACCGTCTGCGCGGCCAGGTAGAGCATTTGGAGCGGGTAGGTCAGACGTGGCAGGTCAGGCAGCGGGCTCACGATCGGCCACCAGGTGAGCACGGCCGTGCTGAGGAAGAGCAGGTGCATGAGCGCGTGCAGCGGCTCGCTCGCGAGGCTGGCGATGTAGAGCGCCGGCATATGGTAGAGCGTGAAGACGGCGTTGAACACCACGAGCGCGACCAGCGGCCGCGTCAGCAGGCGGGCCAGCGGCCAGAGCGCGCGGCGGCGCACGATGGGTCGCAAGAACCAGCCCGGCGTACCGATCAGCAGCAGCGGCGCGGCGGCGTAGGCCAGCAGCATGTGCTGCAGCATGTGCGCGCTGAACAGGTAATGGCCGGCCAAGTAATCGAGCGGCGACTGAAGGGCCAGCAGCAGCACGAGCGCCCCGGCCATGAAGGCGACGACCTGGCCGCGGTCGCGCATCTGACCATAGCGGCGAGCGAGCGGCCCGACGACGTACAGGTAGGCGGCGACGAAGAGCATCCAGGCGATCAGGAACGTCGGCTTCCATTCGATCAAGCTGCCTACTCCCGCCACTCCTCGCGCAGCATCCGCTCGCGGCGCGTGAGCAGCCCTGCGCGCATGCGGTCGGGCAGGCCCGGCGTGCCGACGCGCTGGGGTGCCGGCGGCTGCGTCGCCTGGCGGTCGAGATCCATGAGCCAGCCAAAGACGAGCAATGACAGGGCGAAGAGATA
>JACQUS010000336.1 GCA_016210125.1 Chloroflexota bacterium
CTACAACACCGTGCGGCCGCATCAGGCGCTGGGCTATCGGACGCCGTGGGAGGCCGTGCAGGCCTGGCAGGCCGAAGCAAGCGACAAGACAGGGGTGTCATGGAGGTAGCGAACGAGTACAGGATTCTTGACGGTCGGCCCGTATCCTTGCTATAGTTGATTGCCGGTGGCACTGCTCGCCAGATGCGGTCTTCGACTGCGCTCGAGGAGGCGCGCGTGCCGCTCGCGCGCAGGGCCGACGTAGATCGATCAGTAGCGCGATCACGCTGATGTAGCTCAATGCTGACGTAGCTCGATGCTGACGTAGCTCAATGGTAGAGCAGGCGATTCGTAATCGCCAGGTTGGGGGTTCAAATCCCCCCGTCAGCTCCGCGGAATGGATAACGCGCTATCCCCCTCGTACGCCCGCCATATGCGCAACAGGACGGTACCGCTATGCCGAATCTGCGTGTCCCTGGTCCCACGCCGCTGCCGCTGGAGGTTCGCGCCGCTCAGGCGCAGGACATGATCAACCACCGCGGGCCGGAGTTCGCCGCGCTCATCACCGACGTCACCTCGGGCCTCAAGGAGTTCTACCAGACGGCTCACGACGTGCTCATCCTGACCGCCTCCGGCACGGGCGGGCTCGAGGCCGCGATCGTCAACACGCTCTCGCCCGGCGACCGCGTGCTGGCCGTCAGCATCGGGGCCTTCGGCAATCGCTTCGCCGAGATCGCCGTGGCTTACGGCGCGGCCGTCGACAAGCTGGAGTTCACCTGGGGCGAGCCGGCCGACCCGGCCATCGTCGCCGAGCGCCTGCGCACCGGCGGCCCCTACGTGGCGGTCCTGCTGACGCACAACGAGACCTCCACGGGCATCACCAACGACCTCGAGGCGCTGTGCGAGGTCGTCCGCGCGGCGTCTGGCGCGCCGCAGCTGCTGGTCGACGCCATCAGCTCGCTCGGAGCCATCGACCTGCCGACCGACCGCTGGGGCTGCGACGTCGTGGTCACCGGCTCGCAGAAGGCCTGGATGGTCCCGCCCGGCCTGACGATGGCCAGCGTCAGCCCCAAGGCCTGGGAGGCCAGCCGGCGCGCCAGGATGCCACGCTTCTACTTCGACTTCGGCATGGCCAAGCGCTCACTGGACAAGAAGCAAACGCCGTTCACGCCGGCCGTCTCGCTGCTCTATGCCCTCAAGGCCGGCCTCGACTTGCTGCGCGCCGAGGGCCTGGCCGGGGCCGTCGCCCGCCACCGGCGCGTCGGCGAGCGCTGCCGCGCCGGCATCAAGGGCCTCGGGCTAGAGCTGTTCGCTCGCGAGTCGCACGCCTCAAACACG
Organism: Chloroflexota bacterium; assembly: GCA_016210125.1. Lineage (GTDB taxonomy): Bacteria > Chloroflexota > UBA6077 > FW602-bin22 > JACQUS01 > JACQUS01. Next base: position 1,318 of record JACQUS010000336.1, read on the forward strand.
GTGACCGCCGCGCGTGTCCCGCCCGGCGTCGAGGGCGGCGCGCTGCGCAAGGCCCTGCGCGAGCGCCACGGCGTCGTCGTCGCCGGCGGCCAGGGGCCAATCGCCGACCAGGTCTTCCGCATCGGCCACCTGGGCTACGTGAGCGACGCCGACATCGACGACGTGCTCGCTGCGCTGGCGCAGACGTTGGAGCGCGACGGCGCGACCTGGCGCATCGCCATGAGCCGCCAGCCCACGCCGGCGCGCTGAGGAGCGATGATGCGCGTTCTCGTCGCCGATGGCATCGCCCCCGAGGGGCTCGAGCTATTGCGCGCCAGCGCCGAAGTAGATGTGCGCACTGGCCGGCCGGCGGCCGAGCTGCGCGAGATCCTCGGCGAGTACGACGCGCTCGTGGTGCGCAGCCAGACGCAGGTGACGGAGGACCTGCTCGCCGCCGGCCTGCCGCGGCTCAAGGTCGTTGGCCGCGCCGGCATCGGCGTCGACAACATCGACGTCGAGGCGGCGACGCGCTACGGCGTGCTCGTCGTCAACGCGCCGGCGGCGAACACGATCTCCGCGGCTGAGCACACCATCGCGCTGATGCTCGCCCTGGCACGGCACATCCCCCAGGCGCACGTCTCGCTCAAGGCCGGCAAGTGGGAGCGCGGCAAGTTTCTCGGCGTCGAGGTGCGCGGCAAGACGCTGGGCGTCGTCGGCCTGGGCAAGATCGGCACCGAGGTGGCGCGGCGCGCCCAGGCGCTGGAGATGCACGTCGTCGCCTACGATCCCTTCGTCACCGCCGACTACGCCGCCAAGCTGGAGGTGCGGCGGCTGCCGCTGGACGAGCTGCTGCGCGTCTCCGACTTCGTCACGGTCCACACGCCCCTCACGCCGACCACCGAGGGCCTCATCGGCGCTCGCGAGCTGGTGCTGCTCAAGCCGACGGCGCGGCTGGTCAACTGCGCGCGCGGCGGACTGATCGACGAGGTGGCGCTGCTCGACGCGCTGCGCGCGGGCCGGCTGGCCGGCGCGGCGCTGGACGTGTTCGCCGAGGAGCCGCCGCGCAGTAACCCACTGCTGGAGCACCCGGCGGTCATCGCCACGCCGCACCTCGGCGCTTCGACCGAGGAGGCGCAGGTGCGCGTCGCCGTCGATGTGGCCGAGCAGGTGCTGGCCGTGCTGCGCGACCAGCCGGTGCGCTACGCCGTCAATCTGCCGATGCGGGCCGAGGCGGCCGGTGTGCTGTGGCCCTACTTGGCGTTGGCCGAGAAGCTCGGCGGGCTGTGCGTGCAGCTCATCGAGGGGCAGCTCAGCAGCGTCGAGGTGAGCTACAGCGGCGAGATCGCTGAGCACGACACGAGTCCGCTCAAGGCGGCGGTCATCAAGGGCCTGCTCGAGCCCATCACCGAGGAGCACATCAACATCGTCAATGCCCAGCTCGTGGCCAAGAGCCGCCGCCTGCACATCACCGAGCAGAAGCGCACCGACGGCGCGAACGGGCATACGAGCATGGTCGGCGTGCGCGCCGAGGCCACCGGGGGCGTGGTCGAGGTCGCCGGGACCATCGTGCGTGGTGAGCCGCACATCCTGCGCATCGGCGAGTACTGGGTCGACGTGGTGCCGCAGGGCTACGCCCTGCTCAGCCGCCACCGCGATCGACCGGGGGTCATCGGCCGCGTCGGCACGCTGCTGGGCCAGCACGATATCAACATCTCGTACATGCAGGTGGGGCGGCTGGCGCCGCGCGGCCAGGCGCTGATGGTCCTCGGCATCGACGAGCCTGTGTCGGACGAGCTGCGGCAGCAAATCCTGGGCTTCCCCGACATGCAGTACGTCAAGCTGGTGCGGTTTTAAGAGCTGATGCTGCGCCGACTCTGGCGCCGGTACCTCTCCCTGAGCGAGCGCCAGCGCGCCGCGCTCTTTCTGCTCCTGCCGGTCATCCTCGGCGCCACGTGGCTCTACCTGCTGGGCCTCGCCGCCGTGCTCGCCAGCCCGCGGACGCCGGCGAGTGCTCAGGCCGCGCCGCCAAGTCCGACGGCCACGGCGACGCAGACCGCGACGGCTGAGCCGATGGTCCCCCCTCCGCCGCTGGTCGCACCGCAGCTTCCGTCGCCCACGCCCGCCGCGCCCCCGCCGCTCGTGCGCCCGGCCGCGACCAGCCCGACGCCAACGCTGATGCCCACGCCGACGGAGTACGTCCCCATCCGCCGGACACCTATCGTCGTCGCCACCGTCGGCCCGACCGGTTCGCCCACGGCGACAGTTGTGTCCGGTGCCCTGACGCCGACGGCCACGCCGCGCACTGGCGTGCCGCTCACGCCGACGGTGGGGCCGCGGACGCCCACGCCGACCGCGCGCGCCGGAGCGCCGGCGACGCCGACACCGCAGGTCGTGCCGCCGCTGCCGATCACGCCGCCGGCCACGC
>JACQUS010000343.1 GCA_016210125.1 Chloroflexota bacterium
GCGCAGGGCCGACCGGACGAGGCGCTGGTACCAACCCGCCGGGTACGTGACGTCCAGGCCGTGTGCCGTCGCCGTGTCACGGCAGCCGAGCCAGCCGCGAAGGAGCGGCCCCGCCGGCGCCAGCGCCGCGTCCCCCAGGTGCACCAGCGCCACCTGCCGGCGGTGCGCGCCGGCCACCAGCAGCGTACGCAGCGCCAGCGCGCCGGCCGCCAGGGCCGCTGGGCCGCCCGCCGCGATCGCCGGCGGCGCCCAGACCTCGGCGGCTCGCCGCGGGCCATCGCCCGGCACGGCGGCCGCGGCCGCCAGCGCGCGGCCCAGCTCGACGCTCCAGCGCTGCATACCGCCGACGCTCGGCGGGTACTTGCGCGTCAGCAGGACGACGCGACGCTCTGTCGCCGGCGCAGCGCGCTCGGCACGCTCATCCATGCCTTCCAGTATGCCAGAGACGAGCCCGGGCGAGTCGCCAGAGTCGTCTCCAGAGGCGACTCTTCGAGAGTCTTCGACAGCCGCCGGGTGCCGACGGGCTGCGCGAGGCCGTATCTGCAAACCGTCCGCCGGACGTTGCCGTAGGGCCGAAGCTTGCCTTCGCCCTGCTCCGGCGCTCTCTACCTCTGGGCGAGCACGCGGTTCGCTCCTACCCAAACGGCGTCAAACCCGACTTTGCGGACAGGCCCTAATCGTCCCAGCGCGTCTCCGGCAGCAGCGCCGCCACCTCGTCGAGCGCGCCGCGCAGCGCGCCCTCGACGGCCGCCAGCGCCTCGCCCGCCAGGGCGAACTCGATACGCAAGGCCGCGCCCAGGTTGGCCGCCACCCAGCCGACGTCGTTCGCCGGCGTGCCGCTCATGGCCACCTGCTGGAGCAGCGCCCGCGCCAGCCGCAACGCGCCGTCGAGGCGCAGCGCGTCGTCGGCCGCCAGGCCGAGGCGCGCGAAGTCCGCTGGTCCCACGACATCCCTCGTCTGCCATCGGATCGACCGCGTCGAGCGACGGTCGCATGCAAGAAGTGCACCTGCCTTTCGCCCCATGCTACACGACTCACGCCCTCGCCGCCTCGGCGCCTTGGCGCTCGGCCGCAGCGGCGCTGCCGTGGCCGCATAATGGGCAGAGTTCGGGAGTGTACCTCACTCCCTTCCCCCTCTCCGCGTGTGGAGAGGGGAGGAGCGGGGGTGAGGTCGCGCAGCGCCGCCGCGACGCCCGGCGCCACAGCGCAAGTCTTCAGGACAGTTCCCGATGCCCCTGCGAGGCACCAGCCTCGGATGAAAACGGGGAATCCAAAGGGGGCTTCGCCCCCTTTGGGGACTCTCCCGGGGTGGGGTGGGGCAGCCCACCGGCGAGGGCTATGTTCATTAGAGTTCTCCATGTCCCGTGGGGACACCCCCACGGATGAAAAGGATATTTTCAAAGCAGAGAATGGTATGCAAAGGGGGACTACCGTCCCCCTGCGCTAAACCGTTTGGGGTGCGGTGGGGAGCCCCGGAAGAAGAGACGTCCGTGCTCTATGTCGTCGGCACGCCGATCGGCAACCTCGAGGACCTGGCGCCGCGCGCGCGGCGCGTGCTCGCTGCGGTGCAGCTCATCGCCGCCGAGGACACGCGCACGGCGCGGCGGCTGCTCAGCGCTCTCGGCCTGCGAGTACCGGTCACCTCGTACTTCGAGCACAACAAGCTGACGAAGCTCGACGTCGTCCTCGACGCAGCGGCGCGCGGCGACGTGGCGCTCATCTCCGAGGCCGGCATGCCCGGCCTCGCCGACCCCGGCTACGAGCTGGTCGCCGCCGCATGGCAGCGCGGCATCCGCGTCGTGCCCATTCCTGGGCCGGTGGCCGCGGTGCTGGCGCTGGTGGCCTCCGGCCTGCCGACCGACGCCTTCTTGTTCGGCGGCTTCCTGCCGCGGCGGGCCGGGGAGCGCCAGACGCGGCTGCGCGCGCTGCTGGCTGAGCCGCACACCGTCGTGCTCTACGAGGCGCCGCACCGCGTGCTGGCGACGCTCGCCGACCTGGCCGCGCTGGCCCCCGAGCGCCTCGTCGCCGTGGCCCGCGAGCTGACCAAGCTGTACGAGGAGGTCCGGCGCGGCACGCCGGGTGCGCTGCTGGCGCACTTCCAGGCCACGCCGCCGCGCGGCGAGATCACGCTGGTCGTCGCCCCGGCGCCGCCGCGGGGCGCGACCGAGGAAGGGGCCGAGATCGGCGAGCGGCTGCTGCGGGCATTGGCCGAGGCCGGCGTGCCCGCAGTGGCGGCCACCGCCGCGCTGGCCAAGGCCACCGGCCGGCCGCGGCGCGAGTGGTACCAGCGCTGGCTGGCGCTGCCACCTGAAGTGCGCTCGCGCGCCCGGTCGCGCGAAAAGTGAGCGCCGTGCTATGATGGGCCACGCGGGAGGAACGACCGCGGTGTCGCGCTTCTTCGTCACGACGCCGATCTACTACGTCAACGACGTGCCGCATATCGGCCACGCCTACACGACCATCGCCGCCGACGTGCTGGCGCGCTACCATCGCTGGCGCGGGCGCGACGTCTTCTTCCTCACCGGCACGGACGAGCACGGCACGAACGTCGCCCAGGCCGCTGCGGCGCAAGGCATCGCGCCGCAGGAGCTGTGCGACCGCAACGCCGCCGCCTTCCGCGAGGCGTGGCAGCAGCTCGACATCGCGCACGACTACTTCATCCGCACCACCGACCCGCGCCACGAGGCCGGGGTGCAAGCGTTCCTCGAGCGCCTGCGGGCCTCGGGCGACATCTACCGCGGGCGCTACGAGGGCTGGTACTGCGTCGGCTGCGAGCGTTTCTACGCCGAGGACGAGCTGGAAGGCGGCCGGCTCTGCCCGCTGCACCGCCGCGAGGCCGTTTGGTACGCCGAGGACAACTACTTCTTCCGCCTTTCGCGCTTCCAGGACGCCCTGATCCACGCGGTCGAGGACGCCAGCGACCCCAACCACTATGTCGTCTCGCCGCCCGCGCGGCGCAACGAGGTGCTGGGCAAGCTGCGCGTCGGCCTGAACGACATCAGCATCTCGCGCGCGAGCCTCGCCTGGGGCGTGCCGCTGCCCTTCGACGCGTCGCAGACGACCTACGTCTGGGTGGA
>JACQUS010000346.1 GCA_016210125.1 Chloroflexota bacterium
CCGCACTGGCAGGAGATCCAGGCCTTCGCCTCGGCCATCAGGATTCCGCAGGCGCCGCCGCGCGCGCACAGCCCCGGCCCGGCACTCGGCCAGCACACTGAGGGGGTGCTGCGCGAGCTCCTGGGCTACGGCGCCGAGCGGGTCGCCGCCCTGCGCGCGCGAGGGGTGGTGTAGGGCGACGTGCTCGCGTCGAGGGGCTGACGCACTCGCAGGGCACACCGCTCGCCCGACCCACGGGCGAGTGGTGGCTGAGCACGGGGAGGGCGTGACACTTCGCCGTGAATACTTAGGCCGTCGGAATGGGAGATGTGGAGTTCACGGCGACTACCGCCCCCTCTGCGATAGTCATTTCGGGGGTGGGGCGTGGCCACCTGAAGGAGCAAGTGCTCAGGGAGAGGTGGTACGTGGACCCGACGAGAGTAGGCCTCCCGCGGCGGTGGGGCGCGGACAGAGAGACCCGCGCAGCTCCCCGCGATGTCCGGTCGGGAGTGAAGCGACCGTTTGCCCGCAGGGCCATCGCATGTGACATGTCCGCTTGACACTCCGCAGCCGGCCGGACTAAGATCGGGACCTGCCGCGGCCGGAGGTGCGGCAGGAAAGGAGCGTCTACCGTGCAGCGAGGATGGGTGATTGCAGGAATTGTAGGCGTCGTAGCGCTTCTCGCGGCGGCGTGCGCGCCGGCACAGCCGCAGCAGCAGGCCCCGGCGGCCCCGGCGGCGAAGCCGGCCGAGCCCGCGCAAAAGCCGCCAGCTCCAGCGGCGCAACCAGCCGCGCCGGCGGGCGCCGACAAGGTCTATAAGATCCGGATTGCGAGCTGCACGCCGCAGAAGACCGACGGGATGAGCTCGGCCTGGTTCCTGCAGGCGTTCGCCGACCGCATTAAAGAGCGCTCGAAGGGGCAGCTCGCGCCTGAGATCCACTGGGCCGGCACACTCTACTGCGAGGTGGCTGCGCAGAAGGCCATGCTCGACGGCGCGGTCGAGATCGGCGACGCGTCCATTCAGAACTCGGGGACATTCACCAAGGCCTACTTCGTGCTCGACTTGCCGTTTCTTTTCAAGGATGCGGACGAGGAGGCGAAGGCCGTTATCCTCGGCCCCTTCAACAAGCGGCTGAAGGAGCTGCACATGAAGGACCAGCCGAACGCGCTGCCGCTCATCTACGACATCAACGAGGGTCTGCGCGACGTGGAGTGCAACAGGAAGGTGCTCACGCCGGCGGACATGCGCGGGCTGAAGATCCGCACGACGGAGACGCCGACCGACGTGGCGGCGTGGAAGGCGTTCGGGGCCATCGCCACGCCCATCGCCTGGGCCGAGACCTACACCGCCGGCACCCAGAACCTCATCCAGTGCATCGGCGTTACGACGGGCTACTGGCTCATCGGCGGGAAGCACTACGAATGGCATAAGCACATCACCTTCATCGACTACCAGACGCAGATCAAGCAGATGAGCATGAACCGGAAGTTCTTCGACTCACTGCCTGCCGATCTCCAAAAGATCATCACGGACACGGCGGCCGAGGTGGAGAAGGAAGCCGTCGAGGTCAACAAGCAGTACACCGACAAGTGGATCACATGGCTCAAGACGGAGGGCAAACAAGAGATCCACACCCTGACGCCCGAGCAGAAGAAGGAGTGGGTGGACCGCGGCACGAGTATCTGGGATCAGTTCAAGGACAAGATCCCGGCTGGCCTCCTCGAGGACATGCAAAAGTACTTGCAGAGCGTGCGCTAATAGGCATCATCGGCGCGTGAAGCCGCGGGGCCGTGTCGTTGCGGGGTGCCGCTAGCAGCCCGTAGCCGTCGCCGGGTGCGCAGGGGCGACGCGTGCGTCGCCCCGATCGCGATGCGCCCACTCGCACCGTACGTCGCCGGAGCGCCGATCTCGCGGACGAACGGGGGTAGCTATGGCGGACGAGCTCGCGGCACGAGAGGCAGCCCTGCGGGCGTGGAAAGCCGACGTGCAGCGCTACGTGTTGCAGCCGCTGGCGAGCGAGGGGCTCACACGTGATGGCTCCTTCATGCAGATCGCCCGGAGCGTCGCTGCCGGCGGCGAGTGCCTCTCCCACAAGGTGGGTGCCGTGCTCGTACGGGATGATGCTGTGCTGGCCATCGGCCGCCTCGGCACGCCGCACGGCGTGACCCCTTGCCCCGACGGTGGCTGCCCGGCGTGTGCGTCAGGGCAGCACATGGGGCTGCTTTGCGTGTGCGTCCACGCCGAGGCCCAGGCGCTGCTGACGGCGGCGCGGCTCGGGATCGCCCTCCAGGGTAGCACGTGCTACGTGACGGGCAAGCCGTGTCTGGAGTGTCTGAAGGGCTTGCTGCACGCGGGGGTCGCGCGCGTCGTATACGCCACGGTCCGCCCATGGCACGACGCGTACTGGCGGACGTACGACGAGCTGGTCCGCGCCCACGGAGGCATGCGGCTCGAGCAGCTCGTGCCGTAGCTTGCCCGGCCCGCAGAGCCCATGTTATGTCGTCACGGGGCGTGCCGTGGCCCTCATGGACGGCTACGTGCGCCCACGGCCTCTTCATACCACTTCGTCGGGATTCACGTGCTCATCGCGGTGGCGCCGCCCCGCCTCAAGCGGCTACTGCACAGGTCGCGTCGGGCAACCGCTGCACCCTTCTGACGCCGCCCCAACGCGCAATTCTTCATCGGAAAGCGGTACTCAGGCGGAGCCCGAGAAAACGGGGTCGAGATACTCCGCCAGCCGGTCGTACCAGGCGATCTGGTCGTCAAGGCGGAAGTGCGCGTTGGCCGGGCTCGGGTTCGGCACGACGAAGACCTGCGTCGCGCCGACGCGCTGCGGCTGCGGCCCCAGATCGGCGCGCGGCTGCGCCTCCCCCAGCGCATAGCGGGCGAAGGCGCGGTACGCGGTGACGCCGTGGAAGCAGGCCACGCGCGGGCGGCAGTGGTCCAGGCGCTCGCGCAGGCGCGGTCCCCAGGCCGCAAAGTCGGCCGCGCGGACGGCGGCGGCGTTGGCGCTGGGCCGCTTGACCACGTCGGTGAAGCCAATGCCGAAGGCGAGCAGCGCCGCGTCGTCGGCCGGCTCCAGCGTCTCGCGGCCCAGCCCCGCGCGCACCGACGCGCTGAGGCGCGAGCGGGCGAAGGCCGGCCAGAAGCGGCTGGTCGGCCGCGCGAAGTAGTGCCCACGCTGCACCGAGTAGAGCCCAGGGTTGATGCCGACGAAGACCAGCGCCAGGCCGGGCGCCAGATAGTCCGGGAGCGTCGGGAAGGGGTAGGCGTGCGCCTGCGGCATAGCCTGCTCCCCCTATGCCGCGGCGTCACGCTCCGGCCCGACAGCCGGCGGGACGGCCTTGGCCCGCTCGAGGAACTGGCGGATCATCAGCGCCGCCGTGGCACCCTCGCCGGCAGCGCTGACGAGCTGCTTCGTGCTGCCGGCGCGCGCGTCGCCGGCGGCGAAGACGCCAGGCACACTCGTCTCCAGCGTCGGGCCGGTGGTGACGAAGCCCCAGTCGTTCAGCTCGACGAGACCCTCGAGGAACGCCGTGTTCGGCCGCAGGCCGATGAAGACGAAGACGCCGGCGAAGGGCACCTCTTCCTCGCCGCCCGTCGCCTGGTCGCGCAGGACGACGCGCTCCAGCTTGGTCTTGCCGCGAAAGGCGGTGACCGTCGTGCCATAGCGCACGGTGACGCTGCGGTGCGCGAGCACCTTGTCGCGTGCCACCTGGCTGGCGCGCAGCGCATCGCCGCGCGTGACGATGGTAACGTGGCGCGCAAACTTGGTGAGGTGCAGCGTCTCCTCGGCAGCGCTGTTGCCGCCGCCGACAACCAGCACGTCCTGTCCGCGGTAGAACGGCCCGTCGCAGGTGGCGCAGAAGTGCACACCGGCGCCGATGAAGTCTTCCTCGCCCGGCGCCTCCAGCCGGCGGTAGGTCGAGCCGGGCGTGAGCAGCACGGCGTGTGCACAGACCTCCTCGCCGTTAGCCAGTCGGACCATGCGGTACTGGCCGGCGGCGCCGACGCCGACCACCTCCGACGCGGCCAGCAGCTCGACGCCGAAGCGCTGGCACTGGGCCACCAGGCGCTCGGCGAACTCGCCACCGCTGATGCCCTCCGGGAAGCCGGGGTAGTTGTCCAGGCGCTCGGTGACCCCGGCCTGCCCGCCGAGCCCGCTGCGCTCCACCACCAGCGTCTCGATGCCCTCGCGCGCCGCATACAGGGCAGCGGTGAGCCCGGCCGGCCCGCCGCCGACCACGACGAGATCGTAGAAGGCATTCTGCGGCTGGGTCTGCAGCCCGAGCTGGGCCGCCAGCTCGGCGTTCGAAGGCTCTACGAGGATCGAGCCGTCGGGGAAGAAGATGGTCGGGATAATGCGCTTGCCCTGGTTGGCCTGCTCGACGATGCGCCGGCCCTCGGCGTCCTCGTCGATGTCTACGAAGGTGTAGGGCACGCGCTGCTCGCCGAAGAAGCGCTTGGCGCGCTTGCAATCGGGGCACCAGGTCGTGCCGTACATGCGGATCTCAGCCATCGTGTCCTCCGGTGCGCTGCCCAGTCATCCGGTGTCGGCTGTCCCTGCCACGGCGAGCGTAGCCGGCGCGGGGCCGCGCCGACGGTAGCCGAGCACACCATTCGCGCGCCAGGCCCACAACGCCTGGGCTACAATGGAACCGCGATCCATTGTCTTCGCTACAGCGCCGAGCGAGCGCAGGCCGCTCGCCCGGCGCTCGCAGGATCTCGCTGGCCACCATAGGCACGTCAGGGAAAGGAAGCGCGCGTGACCCTCGGCGTAGTCGTTCCGCTGGCGATCCTCATGGCCATCGGCGCCATCGTCGCCGTGGCCGTCTTCGTCGTCTCGCGGATGCGCGCCGGCGAGCCGCTGGCGCTCTCCTTCCGCACGATCCTGGTCGCCTATTTCTACCTGATGTCGATCGTCTCGGTGATCGTGCTGGCGCTGGGCCTGACGACGCTGCTGAAGGCCGGTATGAGCCAGGCCGTCGGGCGCGAGTTCAGCTACTGGATGCCGCCGCGGGCCGTCGTCGCCAAGCCGCCGGAGCCCGCCGTGCGGCCGGGCGAGCCGGCGCCACGGCCCGCCGAGCCCACGCCGGAGCAGGTCGAAGAGCAGCGCCAGCGCGAGCTGCGCCGGATCGAGCAGGAGTACCGCAA
>JACQUS010000347.1 GCA_016210125.1 Chloroflexota bacterium
CTTGAACGGATCGCCGACCGTGTCGCCGACGACCGCCGCCTTGCGAGCCTCGGTGCGCTTGCCCAGCACCTCGCCGCCATCGCCCTTCAGGTAGCCGGCCTCGATGAACTTCTTGGCGTTGTCCCCGGCGCCACCGCCGTCGTTCAGCACTGTCGCCAGCAGGATGCCGGCGATGGTCCCGACCATCAGTAGCTCAGCCTCGGCCTCGTGGCCGAGCAGCAGGCCGACGGCGCCGATCGCGCTACATCGTCACCGAGCCGGGCATCTGCTACTGCTTCCGCGCGGAGTGCGGGGGGAGGGCCGCCGGCATCCGCGGGGCCGGGGGCTGAGCGCCGGCGTGGTCTGGTCGCTGCCGGCCACCGTGGCAGCCGGCCGGTCGTCGGACCAGCTCTTGGGTGCTCCGCGCGTGCGGCGCGGCAGCCTGCGCCTGCGGGAGACGACGTGGCATGCCAGCACGGCATGCCACGGGCAAGGGCGCCTATTCGACTGAAGGCTAGAAGCGCGCCGCTACTCTTCCGGCGCAATGGCCGACACCAACGCGGCGGCCCTGAGGAGAAAGAGCGATCCCACGACCGTAAGGACGATGGCCGTCGGGGGAAGGCTCACGAAGACCAGCCAGATGCCCATACTATAGATGGCCTGAAGGATGGCATCCACCGCGCTGTGACCTCCTGAATAATGGGCTGTCCCGGCGACAACTCACCACGCTCTATAGTGTCCCACCGCGCCTGCCCTGTCAAGGTGCAGGTGGCGCGTGCGCGATCAGCACGGTAGAGATCAGGTGGTGTGGCCACACCAAACGCGGGCTTTCCCCCGATTCGCCGAGCGCCGCTAGCGTGCGAGAGTGGGAGAGGTGAGGGGAGGCTGACGGTGCTGTGGCTGCACGCCTGCCCGCGATGCGCAGGCGACCTGATGGAAGAGCAGGGCTATCGGGGCGAGGTGTGGATCTCGTGTCTGCAATGCGGGGCGGTCCTCACCGGCGAGGACGAGGCTGCGCTGCGCGCGCCGGGCCGCACGCTGCGCGAGCCTGTGTCGGCGGCCTGACGACCCGCACGGGCGGGCGATTCTTCCCCAAGTGGGCCGAGTTATGCACAATAATCGGCCGCTTATCCCCTTGGCTGCTGCCTCCGATGGGGCGCGGTGCGCCTACGGCCAGTCGTCGGCCGCCTGTTGCACGACCTGCGCCTCGACGAGCACGTCGGCCAGCACGCCCTCCAGCCCCCGCCGCACATCCACGCTGAGCCGGCGCTGCGCGCCGACGACCGCGGCGAAGAGGTCGAGGAGCCAGGCGACGCCCTCGGGCGACTCGCCCTGCCGCAGCTCCCAATATACGAACCGACGGAGAACGCCGACCAAGCCCTGGTCGATGACCAGCGCCTCGCTCGTTGCCACGTCCATGGCCGCGCCTCCCCCGCCGCCCTTGGCCGCCGGCTCGCCGCCGGGGCCTGGGCTGCTGTCTCCCTCGTTGCCATGGTCGTCGGAGCAGCCCGCCACGTGAAGAGAGGTAGGCACCGCACGGCTGTGATATTGACACCTCGGCGCAGCGCGTTTGCAGACGCCGATGTATCGCGCCCTGCGGGTGCCGGCTAGTGTGTCGGCGGCAGCGGATGCGCGCCGGCGCGTCGGAAGCGCGCGGCATCCGTTGCCAGCAGGTGCGCGAGCCGCCGGCGGTGCCAGCGCGCCGAGCCGTAGACTGCGGCGGCGGCCATCGAACGGCGGTAGAGCATCTCCAGCGGGTAGTTCGTGTAGTAGCCGACGCCGCCGTGGAGCTGGTGAGCCATCCGCAGCAGCGCGGGGATGCCCTCGCTGGCCTTGACCTTCGCCAAAGCGACCTCGCGCGCAGCCTCGCGTCCGTCCGCCAGCCGCCAGATGGCCTGCGCGGTGAGGACGCGGGCCTGCTCCAGCAGGCAGCTCATGTCGGCGCAGTGATGGTGGACGGCCTGGAACCGGCCGATCGGCTGGCCGAACTGCGTCCGCTCGCGGACGAAGGCCAGGGTGAGGTCTAGAGCGCGCTGGCCGAGGGCCACCAACTCCGCGCACTTCAGCGCGGCACCACGGTCGAGCGTGGCCTCGACGTGCGGCCAGGCCGCGCCGGACGCACTGAGCAGCGCGCTCCGCGGGACGTCCACGTCGGTGAAGGCCACGGCGAACTGCGGATCGCCGTTCGTCGTGCGCAGCCGCGTGAGCTGCACGCCCGGCGCAACACGCGGCACGAGTAGCAGGCTCAACCCCTGCGGCGCGTCGTCGGCGCGCACGAGGCACACCAAGTGGCTGGCGACGTGCGCATAGGGAACGAAGAGCTTCTGGCCGCGGAGGCGAAAGCCCCCAGCGAACGCCGTGGCGCGCATCTGGACGGCGGACGGCGCTATGTCGGCGCCCGGCTCCAGCAGCGCCGCGGACAGCAGGGCCTCGCCGCCGGCAAGGGCCGGAAGCCAGCGGCGGCGCTGCTGCTCCTCGCCGGCCAGGGCGATCAGCGTCCCGGCCTCGACGACCGTGGCGAAGAGCGGGCTGGGCAGGCCGGCGGCGCCAAGGACCCCGACGACAGTGGCCAGCTCGCGCAAGCTGACGCCGGCCCCGCCGTGCTCCTCGGGCACGAGCAAGCCGAGCCAGCCCAGCTCGGCCAGGCGCCGCCAGTGCTCCGGTGCGTAGCCTAGCGGGTCTTCCTCCAGCCGTGCGACGACCTCCGGCGAACACTCGCGCGCGACGAAGCGCGCCGCCGTCTCGCGCAGCAGGGCCTCGGCTTGGCGCGAGGCCCCGGCATCCTGCTCGTGGGTCATATCCCAACTCCTGTGAAAATCACCTTGTCGGCGGCTACCCCGCCCCACCCCCCGGTTTGGGACGCAGAGGGGCTTCGCCCATCTGCACTCCCCGGCGGCGCAGCCGCTTTTCATGCATCGCTGGCGTCGCGCAGCGACATGGGCC
>JACQUS010000341.1 GCA_016210125.1 Chloroflexota bacterium
GCGGCTGGCCGACCTGAGCCGCGGCCTGCGCTGGGTGCAGAGCGGCTACGCACGGAGCTACGCGCTGGCCATGCTGCTCGGCACGGTGGTGCTGCTGTGGTACCTGCTGAGGCGGTAGATACACCCAAAGAAGGAGCTCGGTGACGAGGCTCCCGCGGGTCACCGCCACGCAGGTGCTGCGCGCGCTGACCCGCGACGGCTGGTATGTCGTTCGGCGGAGGGGTTCGCACGTGATCCTTGGACACTCGAGCAAGCCACGGCTGACGGTTGTGCCGGTGCACAGAGGACGAACGCTCAAGCCGGGCCTCTTGCAAGATATTCTCGACGACGCCGGGCTCTCCCCAGAGGAGCTTCGGAGGCTGCTGTGACCAGGCGATATACCATCCTGCTCATTCCGGATCCCGAGGAAGGCGGCTACGTCGTGCGGGTTCCCGCACTGCCGGGCTGCCATACCCAAGGTGAGACGCTGAACGAAGCGCTAGATAACGCACGCGAGGCCATCAGCCTCTATCTCGAAGAGCTCCAGGCACGCGGCGAGGCGATTCCGGAGGAGACCCAGCCCGTCGAGCTAGCGACGATCGAGGTTTAGCGTCCGATGCTTAGCATCCTGATCGGCCTGCCCATCCTTGCGGCACTGCCGCTGCCGTTCGTGCCACGGCAGCAGACGGGTCTGCTGCGCGGCTGGACGCTGCTCGCGCTGCTGGTCGAGCTGGCCCTCGTGGCCTGGCTCTTCGCCGTCTTCCCGCCCGGCAGCGCAGCGCCGCAGTGGGTCGAGCGCGTGGCCTGGGTGCCGACGCTGGGCATCAGCTACCATCTCGCGCTGGACGGCATCAGCCTGCTGCTCGTCGGGCTGACGGCCCTGCTGGCCGTCGTCGCGCTGCTCGGCGGCTGGACGGCCCTCGGCGAGCGCCACAAGGAGTTCTGCCTGCTGCTGCTCTTGCTCACCAGCACGGTCACGGGCACGTTTCTGGCGCGCGATCTGCTCCTGTTCTTCGTCTTCTGGGAGGCTATGCTCGTGCCGATGATCTTTCTCATCGGCACGCTCGGCGGCCCGCGGCGCGGTTACGCGGCGCTCAAGTTCTTCCTCTACACCGCCGTCGGCAGCTTGCTCATGCTCGTCGCCATCCTGGCGCTCTACGCCGCGCACCAGGCCGGCGGCGGCGAGCCCACCTTCGACGTGGCGACGCTGGCGCAGACGCGGCTTGAGCCGCGCGTCGAGCTGCTGCTTTTCCTAGCCTTTGCGCTGGCGTTCGCCATCAAGATGCCGCTCTTTCCTTTCCATAGCTGGCTGCCGGACACCTACCAGCAGACACCGCTGCCGGCCCTGGCCTTCGCGACCATGCTCGTCAAGGTGGGGGCCTACGGCCTGCTGCGCTTCGGCTTCGGGCTCTTTCCGACGGCGGCGCGCGAAACGGCCCCCCTGATCGCCGTCCTGGCGCTGATCGGCGTGCTCTACGCCGGCTGGATCGCCTTCTCCCAGCGCGATGTCGTGCTTCTGCTGGCGTACTCCAGCATGGCGCACCTCGGCTTCGTCGGCCTTGGCCTAGCCTCCGGGACGGTGCAGGGCGTGCAGGGCGCGGTGATCCAGATGGTGAACCACGGCCTGAGCGCCGGGCTGCTCTTCCTCGTCGTGGCCATGGTCGCGCAGCGGCTGGGCACGACGGCGCTGGCTGACTGGCGCGGCCTGGCGGCGCGGTTGCCCGTGCTGACGGCGCTCATGCTGGTCGGCGCCTTCGCCTACCTGGGTCTGCCGGGGTTGAACGGCTTCGTCGGCGAGGTCTTGATCCTGCTCGGCGTCGTGCGCGTGTTCCCGTGGCTGGCGGCCCTGGCGACGCTGGGCATCGTCCTAGCGGCGATCTATGTGCTGTGGCTGGTGCGCCAGGCCTGGCACGGGCCGGCGGCCGGCCTGCCGCGGCTGCCCGACCTGCGCTGGCACGAGGCGCTGGCCATCGTGCCGCTGGTCGCCCTGATCGTCTGGATCGGTCTGGCGCCGGGGGCCTTCCTCAGCCGCAGCGAGCCGGCGACGCGCGCGCTGCTGGCGGGGGCGCAAGCGGCTGCGGCGGCAGGCGCGACTGCACCTATGGAGCGCTCAATGCTCTCAGAAGCGCGGTAGACAGAGTGCCGATCGCTATACTCAGGCGCTGGGCGGGCGCGCCGGCATCGGTTGATCAACAAAGCGTCTCTTAGCTTGTCTGATTCGATGTCTTGCCGCGAACCCGGCCCTCCAGGATGCTTAGCACCTCGTCGCGACTGCGTGCCCGAATCTTCGTTCCCGACTGGGTTATGATGACGAGGCACTTACCGGCAGCGAGCGCTCCCAGCCACTCTTCCATTCTTGTGACGAGCGAGCGCGTGAGATCCAGGATGGGATCGGGTGTCTTCTTTGGCAGTCGGATGCGGACGACCTTGACGCCGCCTTCTACCAACGCACGGTTTATTGCTAGCCATTCGACCTCTTGCCGGTGGAGGTCCAGGGTCATCATAAGGTCAAAGTCTTTGGCAAACTCCACGAGTTGGGGATCCTTGATCCCCGCAAGCCTCTCGTCGGTGATGTGGACGGCCTCATGGCCGAGCGCCCGCAGCACCAAGGAAAGCGCGGACGGTACGTTCTCGTCGAGGAGAATGCGTAACCCCACCGCCTGTCCCACTCACGAGCGCGTCGAAGCCTCGGTTAGGCCGCTAACCTATCAAACTCAAGCGCCCTCTCGACCTGCGACAACGGGCGATGATAGAGCGTAGCTATAGCGTACGCGGATACGCCGTGCGCGACCAATGCCGCAACGAAACGTGTTTCGAGCCGAGTGCCCTGCATTACAGGGTTACCCGACAGCACGTCCGGATGCATGTCTACGCAGTCGGAGAACTGTCTGAGTTCGCCGAGCGGCCCTTCATCGCGGATCTCCACGAGCACGTGCCCCAGCTCAGGGAGTACCGCCTGTTTTGCACGATCAGCCGTCACTACGGCGTGTTCGAACTGAACCAAGACACGACCGCTAAACCCATACACGGGGACGAGGTGCCAGTCCGGAGCGTTCTGATCGAGCCATGCGACAGCAGTTCGAATACTGTGAGTCGTCACGCCCTGCCGACGCAGCTTGGTTGCCGCTCGAAGCTTCATATAATCCGTCCAAGAGTAGAGGCGCGGACACCCACGCGCGCCTGGGATCACGCGCGCACGGATGATCCCCGTGGTATGCCAATAGTGGACCTGCCTCAGGGTGAGTCCCGCCAGCTTGGCAACGACGCGAGACCGCAGCGCTCCGTGGACAGGGCGAGGATAGACGCACTCGTCCTGCATAGCCGTCTCCCCTCCGTCAGACTCTCAGGCGCGGGCATTCTAGCGCACCTGGGTTGGCGCGAACAGACTTTGATGCCCAATTCAGCTGCACGGACGCGGCGTGGGTCTAGGTTTACCCTCCCCGCCAGTCGAACGGCGCGAAGTGGCCGTTGTTCTCGCCGCCCGTGTCGTCCCAGTCCAAGCCGAAGGCGTGCACGTGGCTGCGCGTCGCCTTACCGAGCGCCAGGCGCGCGTTGGCGCGGTGGCGCGTGTTGTCGATGTACAGCGGCTCGCCCGGCTTCGCGGCGCTGGGAAAGCCCGCGACGGCCTGGTCGACGCGGCCCGGCACCGTGACCGACCAGTGCAGCCCGCCTCCCGCGAACTCCACCGGCGCGTATTCGACGCCCAGAAACTCGCTCGTGACGGCGCGGAGCGTCGCCGGCGGGCCGCCGTGCTCGCCGCGGGCGATGGCCACCAGCGCCTGGCGCTGCGCCGCATCGGCGCGCTCGTCGACGATCAGTCCGACGGCGTAGTTGCCCTTGGCCATGGCCTCCGGCGTGCGCGCGGCGTACACGAACGTGAGGCCATCCAGGCGCGTGCCGTCGAAGTGGCCGCTGGCGATGTGGTAGGCCTGCGAGACGACGCAGTAGACCTTCGTGGGCAGAGCGGTGGCGTTCGTGTAGATGCACGGACAGAGATAGTCGCAGCTACAGGTCTCCAGGTAGTCACCGGCGATGTGCCATCGTGCGGCCACGGCAGCCCTCCTTCCCATGCAGGTGTCGTCTTCGCAAACTAGTTTACCGCCTCCTGTGGCCTACGGTACACTGTGCTGCGGGCATTGTGCGTTCGCTCCATCTCGCGCCCCATCCTGCTCTGCGCACGCGGAGAGGAGGAGAAAGCTCTCTTGCTGCGTGATGTGCTGCCCCTCGCGCCGCTGCTCGTCTGCGCGGCGGCGAGCATGCTGGTGCTTTTGCTCGGGCCGTGGCTGCCCCCCCGCCGCCGGGTGTCCCTCGCCTACCTGAGCGTGCTGGCGCTGATCGCCGCCGGGGCGCTGCTCGTGCCGCTCTGGGGGCCGGCGCAGCCGCTTTTTGGAGGCACCTTCCTCGTCGACCGCTTCTTCGTCTTCTTTGGCCTCATCGCCTGCGGCGTGACGGCGCTCGGCGCCTTGCTGGCCAGCGACTACCACGGCGCCGAAGGGCCGAACGCCGGCGAGTTCTACGCCCTGCTGCTCCTTGCGGCCAGCGGTATGCTGCTGATGATCGGCGCGGCCGACCTCATCGTCGTCTTTCTCGGCCTAGAGATGTTGTCCCTCTCGCTGTACGTGCTCGCCGGTAGCGCGCGCCAGCAACTCCCGTCCCTCGAGGCAGCGCTGAAGTACTTCTTGCTGGGGGCCTTCGCCTCCAGCTTCTTCGTCTACGGCGCGGCGCTGGTCTACGGGGCCACCGGCAGCACGAGCTTCAGCGCCATCGCCCAGGCGGCCCGCGCCGGCGCGGCGGCCGACCCGCTGCTCCTGGCCGGGTTGGGCCTGCTGCTCGTCGGCTTCGCCTTCAAGCTGGCCTTCGTACCCTTCCACATGTGGACGCCCGACGTCTACGAGGGTGCGCCGACTCCGGTCACAGCCTTCATGTCCGTCGGCACCAAGGCCGCTGCCTTCGCTGCGCTGCTGCGCCTGTTGACCACGGCGCTGCCCGACCTCCGGCCCGACTGGACGGCCGTGCTCTGGGTCCTGGCCGTGCTTACGATGGTTGTCGGCAACGTCGCCGCGCTGACGCAGCGCAACGTCAAGCGCATGCTGGCCTACTCCAGCATCGCCCAGGCCGGCTACGCGCTCATCGGCCTCGTGGCCGCCAACCAGGCCGGGCTGAGCGGCGTGGCCTTCTACGTCCTGGCCTATGCCGCTATGAACCTCGGCGCCTTCACCGTGGTCACGGCGCTGGCGCAGCGCGGCGAGGAGCACACGCAGCTCCGCGACTACGCCGGGCTGGCCGCCCGCCAGCCCTGGCTGGCGGCGCTGATGGCCCTGTTCATGCTCTCGCTGGCCGGTATCCCGCCGACGGCCGGCTTTTGGGCCAAGCTGACCGTCTTCGGCGCCGCCGTGCAGGCCGGCTTCGTCGAGCTGGCCGTCGTCGGCGCGCTAACCAGCGCCGCGGCGGCGTTCTACTATCTCGGCCTCATCGTGGTCATGTACACCCAGCGCCCGGCGGAGGAGCTGCCGGTGCCGCAGCTTCCGCCCCGCCTGGTCGTCGCCCTCGCCGTGACGGCGCTGCTGACTGTCGAGATCGGCCTGCTACCCGGGCCGTACGTCGCCTTCACGCAGGCCATCCTGCCGCTGCGATGATCCTCGTAACCGGCGCCAGCGGCTTTGTCGGCCGCCATGTCGCCGCCGCGCTGCGCGCCGCCGGCCATGTCGTGCGCGGGCTCGTGCGCCGGCCGGAGACGGCGGCGCGCGCAGCGCGGCGGGGCCTCGAGCCGTGGCTGGGCGAGATCAGCGACGAGGCGGCCCTGCGCGGCGCGGTCGAGGGCGTCGCGGCCGTCGTCCACACCGTGGCGATCATCCGCGAGCGCGGCGCGCAGACCTTCGGCGCGGTGAACTACCAGGGCACCGTGCGCCTGCTCGACGCCGCGGCGCGGGCCGGCGTGCGCCGTTTCGTCCACCTCTCGGCGCTCGGCGCCGACGCTGCCTCGCCCTATCCCTACCTGCGCAGCAAGGGCCTCGGCGAGGCGGCCGTGATGGCCGCCGATCTCGGCTGGACGGTTCTCCGGCCGTCGATCATCTTCGGTCCGGGCGACGAGTTCTTTGGCACGCTGGCGAAGCTCTCGCGCCTGTCGCCCATCGTGCCCATCGTCGGCGACGGCCGCACGCGCTTCCAGCCCATCGCCGTCGATGACGTGGTCGCCTGCGTCCTCGCCGCGCTCGGCGACGACGGGCACGCGCGCCGGCGCTACGATCTGGCCGGCCCCGATGTGCTGACGTACGAGGAGCTGGTGCACCTGCTGCTGGCGACGCTGGGGCGGCCGCGGCTCAAGCTCCTCGTGCCGGTGGCGCTGATGCGCCCGGTAGCCGCGGCGATGGAGCGGCTGATGCCGCGGCCGCTCGTCACCCCCGGCCAGCTCGCCATGCTCGCCGTGGACAACGTCACGGCCGACAACGCCGCGCCGCGGCTCCTCGGCCGCCCGCCGCGCTCAGTGCGCGGCGGCTTGGCCTACCTGCGCGGCTAGCCTCGGCCGATGGACGCGCTCGCCGTCGCCCGCCTCATCGCCGGCCTCGTGCTGCTCACCGCCGGCGGCGAGGCGCTGGTTCGCGGGGCCTCGCGCCTGGCGGCCGGCGCCGGCATCTCGCCGCTGGTCATCGGGCTGACCGTCGTGGCCTTCGGCACCAGCGCGCCCGAGGCGGCGGTGACGGTCCAGGCCGCGCTGGCGGGCCAAGCCGACGTGGCTGTAGGCAACGTGGTCGGCAGCAACATCTTCAACGTGCTTTTCATCCTGGGCCTCGCGGCGCTGGTCGCGCCGCTCGTCGTCGCGCAGCAGCTCGTGCGCCTCGATGTACCGATCATGCTCGGCGCCTCGGTGCTCGTGATGGTGATGGCCCAGGACGGCGCGATCAGCCGCTCCGATGGCGCTGTGCTGCTCGGCGTCGTCGCCGCGTATACGGTCTTCGCGGTGCGCGAGAGCCGGCGCGAGAGCGCGGCCATCGCGGACGAGTACGCGCGTGAGTACGGCGCGGCAGCGGGCTCGCGGCTCTGGCTCGTCGACCTGGCCACCGTCGTGGTGGGTCTCGGCCTGCTCGTCCTCGGGGCGCGCTGGCTGGTCGACGGGGCGGTGGCCTTGGCCCGCGCTGTGGGGATGAGCGAGCTGATCATCGGCCTGACCATCGTGGCCGCCGGGACGTCGCTGCCCGAGGTGGCCACGTCGATCATCGCCAGCCTGCGCGGCGAGCGCGACATCGCCGTGGGCAACGTCGTCGGGAGCAACATCTTCAACCTGCTCGGCATCCTGGGCGTGGCTGGCGTGCTGGCGCCCGCGGGCGTACCTATCGCGCCGGCGGTGCTCGGCTTCGACCTGCCGGTGATGCTGGCGGTGGCCGCGGCCTGCCTGCCGATCTTCTTCACCGGCCACCGCATCGACCGCTGGGAGGGCGGGCTCTTCCTCGCCTACTACGCGGTCTATGTGCTGTACCTGGTCATCGACGCCATGGGGCACGACGCGCTCCCGGCGCTCAGCGCGGTGATGCTGGGCTTCGTGCTGCCGCTGACGGTCGTGACGCTGCTGGTGCTCTTCGTCCACGCGGCGCGGCGTGGCGGCGAGCGGACCTGACGCCGGGTCGCGGAGGTCCTCGTGCAGATGCGGGCCGACGGCAGCGATCTCGGTGGGCAGCCCGGCGCTAGCGGTTCGCCGCCCCGCTCGGCAGATCGAGCGCGAAGGCGATGGCCTCGGCAACGTGGGCCATGTTCTCCGCGGATAGGCTGGTGATGCGCTGCTGCAGCAGTCTCTTCGGAATGGTGAGGATGTCGTCGAGATTGACGACGCAGGCGACCGGCATCCCGTCGGCCGGACCCAGGGGCACCTCGGTGGCAATGCCACGCACGGCGCGGGTCACGACGCCGACAGTGACCGACGCACGCACCCGGTAGGCAACGTCGCGCGAGAGCAGGAGCACCGGCCGCCGGCCGATGGGCGCTGGGAGGTCGGCCCACCAGACCTCGCCGCGGCGCACCTACCAGCGCTCGTCGGCCAGAACGGCAGCCGCCAGGGCCGCCTGCACGTCAGCGAGCGCCGGCTCCTCGGGTTGGCGGCGATACCCCTCGATGTAGCGTGCCTCGTCGCTCCTTTCGGCTTGCTCGCGGATGTAGTGGAGGCAGGCCTGCCGAATGATCTCCGCCCGCGAGGTGCCACGCTCGCGGGCAAGCCGATCCAGCGCTGCCCGTAGGCTATGGTCGATCGGGACCTGGATGACCGTCCCAGCCACGGCGTTCCTCCACAAGCTAGTCCACAGCGCTGTGCGTACAACATACCACATGGGGGCGGCAGTGCGGCCTGCGGCGTCCGGCGGCATATAAGAGAAGCCAATAGATCTTGGGCTGTCGCCCAATCATCGGTAATTCTCACGTATTGCCGTACGCACCGTTCTGCGCTAGGATAGCCTGGCAGGGCCAGGCCAGGCCTCGTGCGCAGGTTGCCCGGGCGCGACGCGCCGGACGGCTAGGCGTTCGCTGCCCGGCTCTGCCGCAGGGCAGTCGGCTCGGCCTCATGCGCGCCGCGTGCGCCCGACGACGTGGCCCGGCGCGACGGTCGCCGCCAGCCCGACGACACGTGTGGGGCGCTGCACGCGCGGCAACGGGGCCGCACCACCCGCTCCGCTAGGCGGGGACGCGATCACCGTGGAGCAGCGGGGCTCTACGACCGAGAGAGCGGGGACTCCAATGAAGGAGGGTGCCGTGGTCGAGACGCTGGAGCCTGGGGTAGTCACAGGCGAACCGAGCACGTTGGCACAGCACGGGCTCGACGATCTAGGGGGCATAAACTGGAACCTCGGCGCAGCGGTGCTCTGCGAAGAGACGGTGCGGCGGCGCGAGGGCGTCCTGGCCGAGACCGGACCGCTCATTGTGCGCACCGGAAAACACACCGGCCGCTCGCCGCGCGACCGCTTCCTTGTGCACGAGCCGTCGAGCGCCGACCACATCGGGTGGGGCCCGTTCAACCACGCGTTCGATGCAGACCGCTTCGCGTCCCTGCACGCCCAGATGGCCGCCTACCTGCGCGGACGTGAAGTCCTCGTCCAGGATTGCTTCGCCGGGGCCGATCCCGAGTACCGCCTGCCCATCCGCGTCATCACCGAGCTCGCGTGGCACAGCCTCTTCGCGCGAAATCTCTTCCGTGTGCCGACGCCGGCGGAGTCGGCAGTGCACAGCCCCGCGTTCACGGTGATCGACGCCTCCGGCTTCACCGCCGACCCGCAGCGTGATGGGACGCGCAGCGGCACCTTCATCCTCGTCGACTTCAGCCGCCGGACGGTGCTGATCGGCGGCACGGCTTACGCCGGCGAGATCAAGAAGAGCATTTTCAGCGTGCTGAACTACGTCCTGCCGCGGCGCGGCGTCCTCTCGATGCACTGCTCGGCCAACGCCGGACCGCGCGGCGACGTCGCCCTCTTCTTCGGCCTCTCGGGTACGGGCAAGACGACGCTCTCATCTGACCAGCAGCGCGTGCTCATCGGCGACGACGAGCACGGCTGGAGCGACCGCGGCGTGTTCAACTTCGAGGGTGGGTGCTATGCCAAGACGATCCGCCTCTCGCAGGAGGCTGAGCCGCAGATCTACGAGGCCGTCCACCGCTTCGGTACCGTGCTGGAAAACGTCGGCTTCGACCCGGTTGCGCGGCGGCTCGACCTCGACGATGAGTCGCTGACCGAAAACACCCGCGCCGCCTACCCACTGCACTACATCGCCAACGCCAGCGCGACGGGCGTCGCCGGGCACCCGCGGACCGTCGTCTTCCTGGCCGCGGACGCCTTCGGCGTCCTCCCGCCGGTCAGCCGCCTGACGCCAGAGCAGGCCATGTACCACTTCCTCTCCGGCTACACGGCGAAGGTTGCCGGCACCGAGCAGGGCGTCGTCGAGCCGCAGGCGACCTTCAGCACGTGCTTCGGCGCGCCGTTCATGGTGCTGCCGCCGCACGTCTACGCCAGCATGCTGGGCGAGCGCATCGCGCGCCACCGCGCTACGGTCTGGCTCGTGAACACCGGCTGGAGCGGCGGGCCGTACGGCGTCGGCCAGCGCATCAAGATCGCCTACACGCGCGGCATGGTCCACGGCATTCTAAGCGGCGCACTCGACGACGTGGCGATGGAAGCTGACCCGATCTTCGGTGTAGCGGTGCCAACGTACTGCCCGGGTGTGCCGAGCGAGCTGCTCACGCCGCGTAGCACCTGGAGCGATCGCGCGGCTTACGACGTGCAGGCGCGGCGGCTGGCGACTATGTTCCGTGACAACTTCGCCACGTTCGCCCCGCAGGTATCCCCGGAGGTGCGTGCGGCCGGCCCGCGCGCGGAGTGACCGTGGGTGCCGTTCGCAGAGCCGCGCATAGAGAGGATCGCCGGCCATGCTCCAGCCCGTCGACGTCGGCCGCCGGCGCACCGCCGGGTACGAGGCCCCAGTCGGCGCCGCCGCTCTTGAGGAGCTCGGGCGCCTGGCCGCCCCCCTGCGCGACGCGCGCGTGCTCCATCTCAACGCCACGCCCTACGGCGGAGGCGTCGCTGAGCTGCTGCGCTCGCTAGTGCCGCTGCTGTGTGACCTCGGGCTGCGGGCCGAGTGGCGCATCATCAGCGGCGGGCCGGCCTTCTTCGAGGTCACCAAGCGCATCCACAACGCCCTCCAGGGCGCCGCCCTGACCCTGAGCGCCAGCGAGCGCGAGACGTATCTCGCGCAGAGCGCGCACAACGCCCGCCTATTCGACGGCGACTACGACGTGGTCGTGGTCCACGACCCACAGCCGGCTGCGCTACTCCAGCTCCACGGCAAGGGCAGCGCGCACTGGATCTGGCGCTGCCACATCGACACCAGCGAGCCCAACGCCGCGGTGTGGGAATTCCTGCGGCCCTTCCTGACGGACTACGACGCCGCGGTGTTCACCATGCCGGAGTTTGTCCCCCCGGCGTTCCCCATCGCCCGTCTGGCGATCGTTCCGCCGGCCATCGACCCGCTCAGCCCGAAGAACCTGCCCCTCGCCGACGCGCTGGTGCACGATCTCCTGAGCTGGATCGGCATCGACCCTGACTACCCCCTGGTCACGCAGGTGAGCCGCTTCGACCCCTGGAAGGACCAGCCAGGCGTCATCGCCGCCTACCGGATCGCGCGCCAGGAGGTGCCGCGGCTCCAGCTCGCGCTCGTCGGCTCCATGGCCCTCGATGACCCGGAGGGCTGGGAGGTCTACCGGCAGATCCGCGAGGCCGCCGCCGACGACCCGCTTATCCACGTGTTCACGAATCTCACCGGCGTCGGCAATGTCGAGGTGAACGCCTTTCAGCGGCTCTCGCGGGTCGTCATCCAGAAGTCCATCCGCGAGGGCTTCGGCCTGACCGTATCCGAGGCGCTCTGGAAGGGCACGCCGGTGGTCGCCGGGCGCGCCGGCGGCATTCCGCTCCAGATGCCGGAGGGCACGGGCGGCTACCTGGTGGCCAGCGTCGAGGAATGCGCGGAGCGCCTGGCCGGGCTGCTGCGCGCGCCCGAGCAGGCGCGCGAGCTGGGCCAGCGCGGTCGCGAGCACGTCCGCCAGCATTTCCTCCTGCCGCGGCTGCTGGCCGACGAGCTGCGGCTGATCGCCGCGCTCGCCGGCGCGCACCCGTTGGCAGCACAGCCGTGGGAGACGACGGCCGCCGGCCAGCGCTGCCCGGAGTGCGGTATGCCAGTGGCGGCGGCGCCGCACACGCTGACGGCCGTGCTGCGCGGCGTGACCTACGCCTTCTGCTCGCCGGACTGCCGCGATGGCTTCTTGCGCGGCGCGGCACGGCGGCCCTGACCTCGTGCCCGAGCTGCGCTACGACCCGACGAGCGGCGAGTGGACGATCGTCGCGGCCGAGCGTGCCACCCGCCAGCGCGAGTTCCCGGGCGGTCCGCCGCCCGCCCCGGCGCTGGAGTGCGATCCGCGCTGTCCGTTTTGCCCGGGCAACGAGTCCCAGACGCCACCCGCCGTGCTCACGCTCCCTGGGCTCAGCGGGTGGCAGGTGCGGGTGGTCCCGAACAAGTACCCGCTGCTCGGCGGCCAGGGCCCAGGGTCGCCCGACGGCGCCCGCGGTGCGCGTGCGGCGCGCCGCCCGACGCGTCTCTCGCCGGCCACATGGCTCGCACCCTACGCGGCCGCCGGCGTGCACGAGGTGGCCATCGTCAGCCCGTCGCACCGCCGCTGGCTGCCCGACCTGGCGGCCGACGAGGCGACGGCGCTCGTCGCGGCGCTCCGCGCGCGCTACCGCGCGCTGGCGGCGAGGCGCGACGTGCGGCACGTCATGCTCTTCGAGAACCACGGCCCGGCCGCCGGAGCGTCGCTGGCCCATCCGCACGTGCAGATCGTCGGGCTGCCGCTCGTCCCACCGGCAGTGCGCCGCCGCCGCGCCCTCGCCGGGCGCTACGCCGCACGCACCGGCGGCAGCCTCTGGCGCGACCTGCTGGCCGCCGAGCTACGCGCGGGGGAGCGGATCGTCGCCGCAGACGAGCGCCTCGTCTGCTGGGCACCTTTCGCGCCACACGTGCCCTTCGAGCTGTGGCTGGCGCCTCGGCAGCCGCGCGCCAGCTTCGGTGATCTGTCTGACGAGCTCGTGCGGCCCTTCGCGCTGGCGCTGCGCGCGGCCCTCGCTGCCCTGGCCCTAGCCCTTGGCCCGGTAGATGTTAACTACGTGCTCCACAGCGCCCCGGTCGGCGCGGAGGCCACCGACGGGCTGAGCTGGTTCGTACAGATCCTGCCGCGGCTCACGGCGCTGGCTGGCTTCGAGCTGGGCGGCGGCATCAGCGTGACGACCGTGCCGCCCGAGGACGCCGCGGCGCAGCTTCGGGCGGCGCTCGCCAGCCCCTAGTAGCGCATGCCCAGCACGTCGGGCACGACGGTGGTGATGGGCGGGATGGCGATCAGCACCAGCAGGCCCAGCAGGAGCACCGCCAGGAAGATCATGAAGCTCGGCAGCACGCGGCCGACCTGGACCTTGGCCATTGCGCAGCCGACGACCAGCCCGACGCCGGCCGGCGGCAGGAACAGGCCGATGCCCCCGGCCATCACCAGCACGTTGACGAAGTGCAGCACGTTCATGCCCAGGTCCTTGGCCACGGGCCAGAGCAAGGGGATGAGGATCAAACCGGCCGGCAGCGGCTCGATGACCGAGCTGAGGATGATGAAGACGATGCAGAGCACGATCATGAACGGGATGTAGTGGTAGAGCACCGGCGCCAGCACCGTGCGCACCATCTGCGTCAGCCCCTCGAGGGCCAGGATGTAGGTGAAGATGTTGGCGAAGCCGATGAGCAGCATGACCACGCCGGTCATGCGCGCCGTCTCGCCGAGCATGCGCCAGAGCATCGTGGCCGAGATCTGCCTATAGACGGCGACGCCGACCACCAGCGCGTAGATCACGGCGATCGCCGCTGCCTCGGTGGCCGTGTACCAGCCGCCGAGAATGCCGGCGAAGATGAGGATCGGCATACCCATGGCCCAAAGGGAACCCTTGAACGCGGACCCGGCCTCCGATACCGAGAAGTTCGCCGCTGACTGCAGGCCCAGGCGCGTCGCCTGGACGTAGATGGTCATCATCAAGAGCAGCGCCATGACTGTCGCCGGTAAGAAGCCGGCCATGAACAGCGCGGCGATCGACGTGTGCGCCACCTCGGCGAAGAGCACCATCAGTATGCACGGCGGGATGAGGATGCCCATGGCCGCCGCGGCACAGCGGATGGCCACGAACTGCTCCGGCTTGTAGCCCGAGCGCCGCACCAGTGGCATGGTCAGCGCGGTCATCGCCGCCACGTCGGCCACGGTGGAGCCTGAGATTCCGGAGAAGAACATCTCCGACACGACGGTGGCCATGCCGATACCGCCGCGCAGCCAGCCGACGAGCGCGATGGCCAGGCGCATGAGCGGTTGGCCGATGCCGCCCTGCTCCATGAGCATGCCGGCGAGGATGAACAGCGGCACCGCCAGCAGCACCCACGAGTCGATGCCGACGAAGGTGCGGTGCAGGAGCACGTTCCACGGCACGTTGTCGCGCAGCAGCACGGCCCAGATGCTCGCCAGCCCCATGGCAAACACCACCGGCATGCCCAGCACGATGAGGACGGCGAAGGTGAGCAGCGACAGCTCGACGACCATGACGCGCGCTCCTGTCTGCCTCTTGAGTCGACCGCCCTAGGACACCGCTCAGTCCGCGTGCACCGCGCTCTCGGCCTCGGAGTGGCCGAGCTCGAGCCCCTCTGGCGAGCGGAGCTGCTGGATGAGCAGGACGATGCCGTAGATGGTCATGAGCAGCGCCCCGAGCGGGAACGCGGCATAGACGACGCGGTAGTCCCACTGGAGCGCCGGGGTGAAGGTGTTGGCGCTCGACTGCACCCACGGCAGTGACGCCAGCAGCCAGACGACGCTGAAGAGCAGGACCAACGAGACTCCCAGCAGGCAGACGAGCCACCTCACGCGCGGCGGGAAGCGGCGCAGCACCATCGGCATCGTGAAGTGCTCGCGGTCGCGCAGTGCCAGCGCCCCGCCGACGACGGTCATATAGACGAGCATTGAGCGGGCCACCTCTTCCTGCCAGGTGAGGATGTAGTCGGGCAGGAACATGCGGACCATCACCTCGACGAACATCAGCACGGCGATGGCCATCGCCATGACCCGCACCGCGCTATCGGCGACGAAGTCCAAGATCCTCAACGGCCACATGCTGCCATCCCTCGCGCTGCATCAGTTGGTCTCCATTCTAGCCGATGCCGTTCGTCAATAGCAGAGGTCTGTGCTACGGCCGGCCGATCGCGCCTCACGTTCGCGCCACTTCCGTCCCCGCCGGCAGTCGGGGCTGGCCGGCGGCTCGGCGCAGGCTCGGGAACGCGAGTTCGACGTAGTCGCTGCTGCACGGTGGCCCTACCGTGACCCAGACGGCGCGGGCGGTGAGGTCCATCACGACGGAGACCGAGGTCTCCATGCGCGTGGGCGCCGCGTCGCGCTCGTCGCCGTGGCGGCAAATGCTGTCCGGGTAGTTCGTGTGGTCGCGCAGCGCGGCCATGAGGTCGGCCACGTCGATCTGCCCGACACGCGGGCGCAGACGGCGCTCGAGCCGGGCGATGCGCCACAGCGAGTCGGGGAACACGGCGATGCCCGTGTCGATGGCCCGCCCCCAGGCGCTGACGAAATGGTTGCTATGCACCAGCAGGCCGCCGGCCGGCTCGACGCGGCCGATCCCTTCCGGCGCCGTCTCGAAGTCGAGCGCCTCGCCGTCGGCGTGGGCCACCAAGTAGTTGGAGGCGATGCAGCGCTCGACCTGGTACAGCGGCCCGACGGCATCGCCGAACGTCCAGGCGTTCAGAATGCTGCGCCGCAGAAG
This sequence comes from Chloroflexota bacterium, assembly GCA_016210125.1. Lineage (GTDB taxonomy): Bacteria > Chloroflexota > UBA6077 > FW602-bin22 > JACQUS01 > JACQUS01. The sequence goes on from JACQUS010000341.1 coordinate 15,345, forward strand.
CTGCGTGGGCACGCCGGCCCAGCCGAGGCGGTTGGCACTCGACGCGCGACTGTTGAGGAAGTTGACGCAGAGGCCCAGCCCGGCTGCGTTCAGCCCGGCGCGGGCCAGCGTGCCGGCCTCGGTCACGGTGGCGATACTAGGCCGGCGCTCGTCCTCCTGGACGATCTCAAGGACGATGGCCGACGCCGTAACGCTGGTCTTCCAGTCGAGGTTCTGGGCCAGCAGCGTGTGGCCGCTGCACGTGGCCGACGGAAGGATGGCCACGGCCGTGCACTCGGGCTCGACGGCGAAGAGCAGCTCGTTGCGCGCGTTGAGCGCGACGATGTCCTCGAGCGGGCGGCGTGCGCCGTCGGCGAGGCCGTGCAGCTCCGCCAGGAGCTCGCGGTCGAAGCGCTCGATGGCCGGCACGAAGCGCCCGGCCGCGCGGCGCACCTGCGCGGCCGCGAGGCCGGCCTGGAGGTCGAAATGGCGCAGGTAGATGTCGATGGCCAGCCCGATACGCTCGCCCGCCTGGCTGCCGTGCTGGTAGCCGCGCTCATAGGCCGTGCCGCGGAGCGTGATGATGGGCAGGGGAGGCTGAGGCACGCAGTCTCCTTCGGCAGCCTGCCTGGTACGACGGTCAGACATATGCTCTGACGAAAATAGCCCTGTCGGGTCGCGCCACCGCACCCCAAGAGGGATTTCCAAAGAGGGCGAAGCCCCCTTTGGATTCCCCCTTTCATCCCCGAGGGTCGCGGCCGGCCGCGGGGATAACTCATCTGTCATTCTACGCGACCGAACGGCGCGAAGCGTCCGGCCAGCGCTCGATCGTCCAGTTGCACATGCACAATCTGGCGCGGACACCCTGCCGCTCAAGCAGGTCGAGGAGGCGCGACGCACCACGCCGCGGGCCACAGGTGCCCACCGCGGAGCCACGCCTGCGTCCCGGCCCGAGCGTGCTCCCTCCATGTGGCGGCAGCACGTGGCGGCACCATGTGCCGGCACCATGTGGCGGCAGCATCTAGGGAGGGCCTTCGTAGGGGCGAGCCCGTGTCCCGCCCCTACGACAGGAGTAGCCGAATGCGGTGGTGTCGCGCGTTGCGCCTAGGCCACTAGCGCACCGTCTTGACGAAGTTTTGGACATCCTCGACCAAACCGGCGGGGATCTTGTCCTTGAACTCGCCGTACACCGGCTGGGCCTTGTCGACCCACTGCTGCTTCTCCTGCGGCGTCAGCGTGTGGATGCGCTGCTTGCCCTCCTTCTGCAGCCAGTCGACCCACTTGCCGACGAGCTGCTTGTCGACCTCGACAGCCTCTTTCTCCACCTCGGCGGCGGTGTCGACGATGATCTTCTGCAGGTCGGGCGGCAGGGAGTCGAAGAACTTCTTGTTGATGCTTCCCTGCTGGATCTGCGTCTGGTAGCCGAGGACCGTGATGTCCTTCGTCCACTCATACATCTTGTTGTTGATTATCCAGTAGCCCGTCGTGACGGCGATGCACTGGATGAGGTTCTGCGTGCCGGCGGTGTAGGTCTCGGCCCAGGCGATCGGCGTGGCGGTGGCGCCGATGGCCTTCCAGATGGCCACGTCGGTCGGCGTCTCGGTCGTGCGGATCTTCTGGCCGCGCATGTCCGCCGGCGTCGTCACCTTCTTGTTGCACTGCACGTCGCGCAGCCCCTCGTTGATGGTAAAGATGAGGGGCATCATGTTCGGCTGGTCCTGCATGACCATGTCCTTGAAGCGCTTGTTGAACGGGCCTTCGATGACCGTCTTGGCCTCTACGTCCTTACTTGGGAACAAGAAAGGCATGTCGAGGACGAAGAAGGCTTTGGTGAACGTGCCGGTATTCTGGATCGAGGCCGTGCCGATCTCGACCGCCCCGTCGAGCATGGCCTTGAGCGCGGCGACCTCACAGTACAGCGAGCCGGCCCAGTGGGCCTGCACGTCGAAGCGGCCCTGCGAGCGCTGCTTGATGCGGTCGAGGAACTCGGCGTACGCCCACGAGGAGCTCAATCCGTCGCGCTTGTCGGGTGCGCACGTGGCAAACCGCACTCGGTAGACCTGGCCGGCGGGCTTCGCGGCCTGGGCCGCCGGCTTGGCCGGCTGAGCCGCCGGCTTCGCCGGCTCGGCGGGCTTGGCCGGCGCCGCGGCGGGTGCCGGAGCCGGGGCCGCGGCCGGCGCCGGGGCTGCCGGCTTTGCCGGCTCCACGGCCTTGGCCGGCGCGGCCGGCGCGGGCGCAGCCGGCGCACATGCCGCAGCTACGAGCGCGGCGCCGAGGAGCACTCCGATCGTCCATCGTCCGAGCCGCATGGGGCACCCTCCTCCGCCTTCGCCGCCATGGCGGCGATAATATTCTATTCTAGGTCACGGCCAGCGCCCCGCCATAAAAGGCGCATAAAAATGCTATCAACATTCCTACTGATGTGACCTCACGCACACTGTGCCGATTTCACAGCGCAGCCCTGTAACGGCCTCCTGCTCGCCCGTGTTCATGGCGATGAGCGGATCCGCCACGACGCGCGCCGTACGGGAGCCCGCAACCGGCCGAGCTGGGACTCGCAGCGTAGCCCACCGCCGCACCGTCCCGCCGGCCCGTTTCGCGACGTTCACCAAGTGTGGGCCAAGGAGGAAGACGATGCGCCGCCAGACCCTATGGCTCTTGAGTCTCACGGCACTGCTCCTGGCGACACTGATCGGCGGCTTGGCGGCCGCCGACATCGCCAGCGCCGACCGCGACCACGGTGGGCGCGGCGAGCGTGGCCGGGGCAACGACGATCATCCGCGCGGCCGCCCAGCGCACATCGCCTGGGAGCAGCGCGAGGTGGAGATCGCGCTGGCGCCGGGCGAGACGAAGACCATCGTCGTCAACTTTACCGCCAGTCAGGACATCGCGCACGCCACGCTCGACGTCCGCCCCGGCCGGGCCACGCTCGACGCGGCGCCGGGCGACCTCGGTGCGGTGCGTGCCGGCCAGAGCTACAGCGTCACGCTCACGGCGCACCTGCCGGCCGACGAGCGCCGGCCGCACCGCCGCGCGCAGCTCTTCGTCCACGATGGCCAGCGCACCCTCGCGCCGCCCCTGCGCGTCGACATCCGCAACACCGCAGCTAAGGAGCGCGACGAGGACGAGGACGACGGCGAAGACGGGCCGGCGCACCTAAGCTGGACGCCGAGCCTGGTGCTCGGGAGCGTCACCGCCGGCGGGACGTTCAGTGCCACGGCCAGCTTCGTCTCCGACCGTGCCCTCGACGACGCGCGCGTGCGCGTGCGCACACTCTTCGGTCTCGACCTCGACGTCGAGCCCAAGGAGCTCGGCGACATCGCGGCGAACCAGGCGGTCACGCTGACGCTGACCGCGCGGGCGCCGATCGCGCCGACCCTGCCCGTCCTCCTAGGCCGCGTCCAAATCGTGGCCGACGACGCGCAAGTCGGACCGCTGCTATGGGTGCTGCTGCACGTCACGCCGGCGCCGGCGGCCGACCAGACGGCACCGGTCGTCACGGCCAGCCAGAGCCCGGAAGCCAACGTCAACGGCTGGAACAACGCCGATGTGCAGGTGACGCTGGCCGCCAGCGACAACGAGGGCGGCTCCGGCGTGGCCGCGATTCACTACCGCGTCAACGAGGGCGCCGAGGTCGTCGTCTCCGGCGCGACCGCCGCCATCACGGTGAGCGCTGAGGGCGCGACGACGATCACGTTCCGCGCGGTGGACGGCGCCGGCAACACGAGCGCCGAGAGCCAGCACGTCGTGCGGATCGACCGTACGGCGCCGACGGTCACGGCCACCCAGGTGTCGAGCAGCACGCTGACGCTGACGGCCACCGATAATGCGGGAGGCTCCGGCGTGGCCGATGTCCGCTTCCGCGTCGACGGCGGCAGCGAGATCGTCGTGTCCGGTGCAACGGCCACGATTGTGCTGAGCGCCACGACGACGACCACGGTCACCTTCCGGGCCAGCGATCGCGCGGGCAACGTGAGCGCCGAGCAGAGCCTCTCGATGCAACTCAGCTCGGCCATTGGGCCCGCCGCGCTGTCGCTAAGCGCGGCCGCGGCGCACGTCGCGGCCGCGACCATGGGCGGGGACGATGCCCGAAGCCAACCAGCGGAGCCGGCCCAGCCGGCGGAGCCCGCGCAGCCAGCCGAGCCGGCGCAGCCAGCCCAACCGGGTGAGGGCGCACAGCCGGCGGAGCCCGCGCAGCCGGCGCAACCCGCCGAGCCGGCGCTGCCAGGCCACGCGACGGGCCACGGGGCCGGCCAGGCCACGGCGCTCGCTGCGGCTGTGGTGCGTACGGAGCTTGGCGCCGCCCTCGGCCTCACCCGACCCTAGCTTCTGGCGTTGGCCGGAGGCCGGTCGATTCGACAGGTGTGCGCGGCGGCAACACCCCTGCCGCGCACACCTGACTCCATCGCTCTGTCTTGTACTGTTTTCCTGCCCACGTAGCGATGTAGGGGCGAAGCTCGTCTTCGCCCTTTCGCCCTGCCCGGGCGATTACGATGATCGCCCTCTACATCCCGCCAGGTACAGCGTGAAACAGAATCACGGCGCACGCGCCAGCGGCCAGAGCCGGCCATCGGGCTCGAGGACGTAGACCGGCAGGTCGGGATAGCGCTGGCGCAGCCAGCCGTTCGCCGACCCGAGATCGCGGGCGAAAACGAGCGGGCCGCGCAGAAGTGGGTCGTTGGCCGGGAAGACGCTGCCGTAGGTGGTCCAGGCGCCCGGTCGCTCGCGGACGAGCACAAGGGCGCGTGAGAGGCCGGCGGTGCGGACGGCCGCCAGGTAGCGGCCGCTTGCGTCGTACCAGGCGTAGTGCTCGGCCAGCATGGCCGGCAGCGTCGTGAGCACGCTCGCCAGCACGAGCCCGACGGTGACGGCTAGGGCCAGCGCCAGCCCGAGGCGCCGACGACGGCTCGTCGGATGCGCGGCAGGCGCCCGCCGCCAGTCTGCCAGCGCGCCGAGCCTCCAGACGCCCTGGCCGCTCAGCAGCAGCAATGCCGGCAGGGCCTCGAAAATATAGCGCGGGCCATACATCAGCCCGCTCGTCCAGTAGGCGACGTGCGCGACGACCAGGCTACCGCCGCTCGCGGCGAGCAGCAGCGCCCAGCGCGCGGCGTCCGGCAGCGGGCGACCGGCCGTCGGGCGGAGCGCGAGGAGCGCCCAGGCGAGGCCCAGGGCCATTGGGAGCAGGCTGAGGTCACCCGGCCAGCCGAACAGCCAGCGTCGTAGCGCGTCGACGTTCTCCACGACGTTCGCCCAGCCTTGCTCGATCGTATGCACACCGGCGACCCCGACGCCCGGCCCGAAGCCCGGTCGGTCGTAGGGCCAGTAGAGCGTGTAGGTGCTCTGCCACGGCGAGCCGGTCAGCGCGGCCTGGTAGGCTGCCAGACCCGCCGGCCCGGCGAGGCTGGCGAGGGCCAGCGCCAGCAGCCGCGGTCGCCACGGCGCCTCGCGGGCGCGCCAGAGGGCGAACAGCGCCCACGGGGCTGCCAGTGCGACGGCCGTGAAGGGCCGCGCCAGGAAGGCGCAGGCCAGTGCTATGCCGCCGAGCAGCGCCGTGCCCAACCCGTCACCGCGCTCGAGACGCCGCCAGGCCAGGAGGAACACGACGAAGGCGAGCAGCGTCGTCGGGTGGGCGAGAAGAGAGCCGCTCTGCAGGAGGAAGAGCGGCGAGGCGAGGCCGAGCAGCCCGGCCAGGAGCGCCGGCCCAAGCCCGAAGAGTCCTGCGCCGAGCCAGACGACGCCGGCCAGCGCGGCGGCCCCGGCCAGCGGGTTCACGAGCCAGGGGTGCTCTAGCAAGACACCCAGCGCCAGCGCTAGCGCGTGCCCCGGCGGATACTTGCCGAAGCGCCGCCCGTCGTGGTCGACGACGAACGGCACGCTGAAGAAGTCCGGCTCCTCGGGCGTCGGCGCCCACAGGCGTCCCAGGGCGAACACCTGGCCCTGGAAGAGGTAGGCGTGCTCGTCCTCGACGTGAGGGAGGCGCTCAAAGACGCGGTCGGCAACGAGCGCACTGGCCAGAAGCGCGGCGACGAAGACGGCCAGCGTGGCCAGCAGACGCGCCGACGGTCGGAGGCACGACATACGTCGGCGCAGTCGCCCTGGGTCGACGTCGGCGCGGGACTCGCGCATACCTGGCTCGCCGCTGCTCGTCCTATTGTACGGCGCCCCGATGTACGGCGCCCCGGCACAAGGGGCCGGGTATGCCGGCGCCGACCCCGGCGCGGCAGCGAGGCTGTCCGTTGCAGCACGGCGTGTCGGGCGTCAGCCGCCGCGCCTACCCGCGGCCGCTGCGCCATGCCAGCACCGCAACGTAAGGTAGGGGCGGGCTTCAAGAGCCTGTCCCTACCGGGGACACATTCAACGGGCGCGCGGGCGCGAGCCGCTACGCGGTCAGCGCCGGGGCTGCTACCCGATCAGCGCCGGCGCCGGCAGCGCGATCTCCCCGCGCCGGGCGGTCGCGCCGCGCCTGGCGGCACGCAGCGCGCAGAGGTCGGCGAGCTGCGCACTCAGCCACGTCGGCAGGTCCTCGCGCTCGACGGCCCGACGCAGCAGCTCCATACGCCGACGGCGCTCCGCCGGGCTCATCGTCAGCGCGCGGTGCAGCGCCTCGGCCAGGGCGGCGCAGTCCTGCCGCGGGACGGACAGCGCGCCGAGCCTGAGCTGCTCGTGCGCGCCAGCGCCCGTCGAGAGGACGAGCACGCCATCGCGCGTGTTGGCGATGGGCATCTCCTTGGCCACGAGGTTCATGCCGTCGGCCACCGAATTGACGACCATGACGTCGCACAGGCTCATCGCCGCCAACGCACGCGGATAGCTCTGGCCGTAGAAGACCTCGACGGGCTGCCAGGTCGGCGTCCCAAAGCGCGTGTTGATGCGCTGGACGAGCCGAAAGACGCGCTGCGCGTACCGGCGATACTCGACGATGGTGTCGCGCGAGGGCACGAGAAAAGCCAGGAAGCGCACGCCGCCGCGCCACGCAGGACGCTCGCGCAGCAGGCGCTCGTACGCCAGGAAGCCGCCGAGGACGTCCTTGCTCGGGTCCAGGCGGTCGACGCGCACGATAGTGCGCTCGCCCAGGTGGGCGGCCAGCGATCGCTGCCAGCGGGCGACCTCCGGGCCGGCGAGCAGGCGGCGGACCTCGGCCACATCGATGGAGATCGGGTAGGCGGCCACGTGCGTGACACGCCCGCGGAAGCTCACCGTGCGCTGCTCGTAGTCGACCTCTGTCTCGCCCATCAGCGCATCGCAGGTGCGCAGGAAGTTCAGCGCGTCGCGGTGCGTCTGAAAGCCGATGAGATCGTTGCCGAGGATCCCGCTGAGCAGCTCCTGCCGAACGGTGCTCGGCAGAATGAGCCAATGCTGCGGCGTCGGCCAGGGGATGTGGACGAACTGCTGGAGCAGGATGTCGGGGCGACGCGCGCGCAGGTGCGCGGGTACCAGGTACAGGTGGTAGTCGTGCAGCATGACCACGGGTGCCCCGTCCGAGCGCTCCAGCTCGCGGCCCAGGGCGTCGGCGAAGGCCGCGTTGACCGGGCGGTAGCCGCGCTCCCAAGCACGGGCGATGGCCTCGCGGGTACGGTGGCGCGCCAGCCGCTGGCCTAGGCCGTGCTGGACGAACCAGAGCACGGGGTTGCTGAAGACGGAGTAAA